>JAUIEG010000726.1 GCA_030428745.1 Alphaproteobacteria bacterium | reverse complement strand
AGCGGCGTTCGAGTAAATCTGGTTGATCATGTCGACCATGGGATAGTCGGTCGACAGGAGAAGCCCCTGCTGGCGATAGGTGGGGAAGTTCATATCGCCGGGCTTCAGCACTTTGGAGAAGGCGCAGGCGATCGCCTCCTCCCCGAGGCACTGCATGTAAAAGCTGGTCTTGCCCTGGCGCTGAGCCATGGTCATGCGCGCATCAAAGGCGCGCACCCGCAGCATGTCTTCCAGGCCGGCCTTCACCTGTTCGTCATCGAGCATGCCCGCCCAGGGGCCGACCGCATCGCCTTCCCGGTTCATGACGCGAATAATCGTGTAAGCCAGATCGCGAATATCACCCGCATCCACATCCACCGGCGGCATCAGCGCGGCGCCAGCCTGGGGGATCGGGACATTGGAGAAATCCGGCTTGTCGCCGGGGCGAAATTCAGGCTCTGGAACGTATAACGATAGCGGCGGTGTGTCGCTCATCCGTCTCTCCGGTTTCCTCCCGCCCATCTTACACAACGCCAATGGACGGTTCGTTTACGCCAATCTTAAAGGCTTGTTTTACTGCCAGTTTTCAGGGCGGTTTACCGCGCCGGACATGAACCGCGCAATGGCGCAGGGGCACTATGGCGAAAAAGAGCGTGGACGCGTTTCTTACCGAGACTTCAAGGTTGAATCTGCCACCGGCCTTGGCGCATGTAGCAGAAGATAGAGGGCGCCATTACCAGCCGCCGCCGCCGCCGCCACCGCCTCCACCGCCAGAAAAGCCGCCGCCGCTCGATCCGGAAGATGAAGAGCTCTGCGGCAAGGCGCTGGTTACGCCGGAAGACATGCTCGATACCAGAGCGCTGTTGAGACCGTTAAGAGAGCGATAGCTTCGCCCGTGCATACTCGCCCAGCGGGGTTGGTATTCACGCGCTTCTTCAGGGATGAGTTTTTCAAAGTGACGTGTCCAGGGCTCTTCGACGCCCAGCGCGACGGCGTAAGGCAGGAATTTTTCATACCGCTCAATACTCATAGGCGGCGGGGCGTCACTACCCACTTTCACAGCGTTCAACTGTAGCTTTTCAGCGGTTTTTAGATAAAGGCGGAAACCTTCGATCTCCGTGCGTATTTTCTGGCCGTGCGTTGTCGGCGCCGGAATGAAATAGGCGAAGGCGCAGAACATCGCGCCAAGCGCCAAGGCGGCGCTGGTGTGCGAGCCGCTCCATACAACAGCCAGATTCGCCGCAAGGATCACAGCAAGGATCGAAAAAACAGCGCCAAGAACGAGATACCCCGCATTCCACCGGAAATAATCCCGTCCGAAACGCTTACCCAGTTCTTTCTGGAACGCCCGATAAGAAATTGTGAAATAGGCGTCATAACCATCGCCAAGCGTCACGTCGTTTCTTTGTGTAAACAAGCCCTTTAGGAAATTGCGTTCCGCTGGGAAAACATCAAACTCTCCCCCCTCAAGTCTTGTGAGTTTTGTTTTCTTCTTGCTTTCCGCATCTATTTTGAGCGCGCCTTTGACAGCTAAATTAAGAATAGTCGCGATCAGCGCATTATGGCCGGACAAGCCGCGACGATAGATGCGGTGCGTCGCTGCGGGCGAATAACCCGCAGGCGGTTCATAGCGTGGAAACACCGGCCCTTTAACGGGGTCTCGCCCAGCGCGGATAAACGCCCAAGCGTAAAACAAAGAAAGCGCCGCCACAGCGCCGGCGAGGATCAAAAGCGCAATATTTCGCCGCCACCACTCGGCGCGAAGATCTGCGGCGGAAGGTGGATCAACAATCCCTTTTTCAATGCCAACCGCAACGGTCAGCCCTTCGCGAAGGGCAAGCGGCTCAGTCGTCGTAAAAATATGCGCGCCATTCTCATAGGCGTAATGGTAGTTGCGCTCTGAAGCGCCGAGCGACCCGGTATAGCCCGCCGTCGACACGGCGCCCGCGCCGCCGGGAAGCCGCACAACAGCGCGCGCCTGCACAATCGG
>JAUIEG010000046.1 GCA_030428745.1 Alphaproteobacteria bacterium | reverse complement strand
GGAGGAATTCGCCGCCGAGCCGCGGCCCTGACAGAGAATTCCCTGGCTGCGCGCGTAGCGGACGATGTCATAAACCGTCAGGAAGTAGCGCGCATAGTCGAGCTGTTCGATCAGGGCCAATTCGTGACCCAGCGCCGCGGCGACCTTTTCGGGAACGCCGTCAGGGTAGCGCGTCTTCGCGCCTTCCCATGTGAGGCGCTCAAGTTCTTCCTGCGGTGTTGCGCTGGCTCCGCATGTTTCTTCCGGATATTCGTAGCGCAGCTCGTCGAGCGAGAAGCGCGCCCGCCCCGCAACATGCAAGGTCTCTTCGATGGCGGATGGATGATCCCTGAAGAGGCGCAGCATTTCCGTTGGCGGCTTCAAATGCCGTTCGGCATTGGCTTCAAGGCCGCGACCGGCCTCAAAGACTGTCATATGCTCGCGAATGCAGTGAACCACATCGGCGAGCCGCCTCCGTTCAGGCGCATGATAGAGAATGTCATTGACGGCAAGCAGCGAGACACGCGCGGTACGCGCCGTCAGCGCCAGTTGGTTGAGGACGCGGCGGTCATCGTCCCGGAACCGCCGCGCGCCCGCGAGCCAGACGGCTCCTGGAAAAGCCGCGCGGAAGTCGTTGAGCGTCTCGGCGACGACAGGCCCGAAGGGATCACCAGGGAGGACCGCAAACAACTGCCCCTCGCCAAGCTCCAGGGCGTCGGCGCGGGCGATTTCGCAATCGCCTTTCGCCGCGCGCATTTTTCCGCGGGTGAGCAATTTGCAAAGCCGCCCATAGGCGGCGCGGTCCGACGGCCAGCACAACATGTCGGGCGTGCTGTCGGAAAATTTAAGCCGCGCGCCGGTGATAAACGGGAAGCCGATTTCTTTCGCGGCGGTATGCGCCCGCACGACCCCGGCGAGCGTGTTGACGTCGGTGACGGCGATGGCGCCAAGACCGAGCTTCGCCGCCTGGAACACCAGCTCATCCGGGTGCGACGCGCCTTTGAGGAATGTAAAATTGCTCATGGCGGCAAGTTCCGCATAGCAGGTCACGCGAAAAACCCGTGCAGGAACCAGCGGGGGCTCGTCGTCTCCACGCCGTAGAGGCCCTCGCGGAAGACCCAGTAGCGCCGACCTTCCGCCGTCTCGACGCGGTAATAGTCGCGCGTCGGTCCCGCCGTCTCTTTGCCTTGCCATTCATCGGCGATGCGCTCGGGACCGTTGGCGCGCGCAACGGCGTATGCGACGCGCCGCCATTTGAAACGGATCGGGGGACCTTCCGGGACTTCCGCGAGCGCCTCAATTTCTTCGGGACGCGGCAGCAGTTTGACCGGCCTCGCCCGTTCTCCCGGACCGACATCTGAAGGACTTGCAGGCGTCACAACTGGCGTGAAAAAAGCCGCCCGTTCCGGCAGATGGGTATTGCGGAAACCGACGCGGCGGACATTCATCGCCCCGAGCCGGTTGCTGAGACGGTCTTTCAATTCCGCGAGGGCTTCTTCCTGGGCGTCACTGTCCGATTGAAGATCGAAGGCTGCGCGCTGCCTGACAGCGAGCGGGCGGATGTCGAAAGCCGAGACACGCAGCAATTCGAATCCGAAGCCTGAATCATAATCGTCTTGAAGATCGTCCAGCCGGTTGGAGAACAGGCGCGTGATATGAGCTGCGTCCCGGACCGGCGCGCTGGCGCCTATCTCCAGGCGCGTCACTTCATTATCGACGCGAAAGAGCGCCAGCTCGAAACGCCGCGCCCCGGCGGCGTCACGCGCAAGGTCTTCAGCGATCTCATGGGCAAGCGGCGCCAGAATCGATTTGACGGTTTCGACGGTGGAGACCGGTTCCGCAAGGTTTCGCGCCGCATAATAGCGCGGCGCCGGAGTGACAGGGACCAGCGGCTCCGGCTCCGTTCCCAAAGCCTGTCCGAGACGCGTTAAAAGCGCTTTGGTAAATCGCGCCGTCAAAGGCGCGCGCGGCATATCGTAAAGCTCGCCGACGGTCTTGAGCCCGAGCCGGCGCAGACGATCCGACAAGTCAGGCGGCAGCCGCAACGCCTCGACCGGCAGGGATGCGATGGCGGAATGGTGCGCGCCTTCCCTGGCGATCTCCAGATCACCATACCGCGCCAGCGCCCAGGCGGCGCCGGCCGTATCGGCGATCGCGGCGCGCATTGCATAGCCGGCGCGTGCTATGCGTTGTCTGAGATCGCTAAGGATCGCTTCCTCGCCGCCGAAAAGACGCTGACAGCCGGTGATATCGATGAAGAGTTCGCCGGTCGTCTGAACCGAAATCACGGGCGAATAGCGCATCAGCGCTTCGGCGAGCCGGCGGAAGCGTTGCGCTTCCTCCTGAACGTCTGTCTCGAAGGCGATGAGTTTCGGCTCAATGGCGCGCGCATCGGCAAGCGCCTGGCCTTGATAGAAACCAAGCTTCGCGGCTTGCGCGTCCATAGCGCGGATGCGCAAGGCGCTTTTCGCCTTTTCGTAAATGACGACCGGCGCTGACGCTTCTTCAAGCGACGTTCGTTGCTTCTTCAAATGGTCTGTCGGCCATCGCGGAAACCACGCCGCGAGAATGCGGCGCGGTCTCGACAAGTCTCCTCTTTGCATGATCCCATTCCAATACCCATCGGCCGCGACCCCCGTCGCGGCATTTTTCGAGCGCCGCGTCCCAGCGCGGCTGCCCCAATCCCCGTTCGTCCAATGGATCTTCGGCGCTCGGCGCGGGCGCCACGCGCCAGCGCGTGCGCGCGGCGCTCGGACCTTCATCGCGCGCATCCCTGAGCAGGAAGAGCCTTGCGCCCGATTGTTCAGCGCCAAGCTGCAGGCGCCGGGTCGCCGTCAAATCGAGCAGCGGATGCGGTTTCCAGAATTCAAGCAGGACGAGACTGTCGGAACGAACCGCTTCTTCCGCCGCCCACAGAACGGCTTTCGCGTCGCGGGCGTGGACGAAAATGCAGAGCGCGTTGTCGACGCCGAAAAAATCGAGCCCGCAGCCATAGGGAACGCCTTCATGAAACGCATCCCGCGTTTGTCCGATCCAGATGATCGGCAGCGCGCGATCGGCGCTTGCGGCGCCGGCGAGCGCAAGCGCAAGACCGAGAACGCAAGGCGCATCGCGATAATCGCCGGCGCGAAATTCATGAACGGCGCCGCGCGCGAGCGGAACAGGCCCGCAGGCGAGATCGTCCGCGCCCGGACTCGGAATACCGGCGAATTCCCGTTTCTCAATGTCTGCGATGCGCCGCCGGAGCCCCGCAAGGCTTCTGCGGCGGGCGATGGCGTGCATCCCGCGAATTCCGTTTTCAGCTATGGACGGAGATTAGAACAAAAAGGGAACTTTTGAGTCAAGCGGATCGATTCCGTACGGACCAATGCGCCGCTAAGAGCTTGAATCCAAAGGCCCTAGAAAATCGGATCGCCTTGAGGCTCGATCAGTTCGGCGTCGTTGTTCCTGACCGATCCGACATCATTGGAGACCGGATAGGCGGTAAGCCATTCATCCGGGCAGGATTTGAGAAGCGCGCGGTGGGCGTCGCCCCAGGGTTCCGGCCCGATCCAGAGATCGAGATCGGCGGGATCGAGAATGACCGGCATCCGGTCATGAACGGCGCCCATGACCTCATTGGCGGGACAGGTGATGATGGTGAAGGTGCGCGGGTTTTCGGGGTCTACTTTGTCGTTAAACGCCCACAGTCCGGCGAGCAGCATGGGCTTTCCGTCCCGGCGCTTGATTGCATAGGCCTGTTTTGATTTTCCGGGACCGCGCCGCCATTCGTAAAAGCCGCTGATCGGAATGACGCAGCGCATCTTGCCCAGCGAGCCCTTCCAAGTCGCCTTTTCATCGATAGTCTCGGCCTTGGCGTTGATCGTCGAAAATTTCGGCTTGTCCTTCATCCAGACCGGGACAAGCCCCCATTTCATTTGCTCGACGCGCCGTTCGCCGTCGCGTTCCGCGCAAATGAGGACGTCATGGGTCGGGGCGGTATTCCAGTTGGGCCGGAAATTCGTCTCGGGCGGCGAGCCCTTTAAATCGAGCAGCTCGCGATAGTCTTCCCAAGTGAGAGAGCCCCAAAATCGTCCGCACATAAAACCCATCATAAGAGCATGGAAAGGCCCTCACAAGCGCCTCCCCAGACAGCGATTCCGTCGTCCAGACAGCCTTTCGTGTTTGGCGTGAGGATATCTACATGGCGCCAGCGCGACGCACGCAAATGATTGACGGCCGGTAGAATCTGGAAGCGTTTCCCGGCGGACCGGTCAACCATGGAAGCGCGGCAGAGGGAGTGACAACGGCGCAAGCGTGACTGGCATCGGCGCGATCGGACAATTGTTGCGGATGATTGCCCGCCCGCAGCTCCATGCGCGACGTGACGCCGGATGCGCAATCGGCGTCGAGCTCTTCAACGTAGGGCTCGGCGTTGCCGCCCCGGTGCTCTTGAAACTCGCTGTCGACGGCCTGGCCGACGGATCGGCGCCCTTGAGCCGCGTCACGCTTCTCATTTGCGGATTTGTGATGGCCGCAACGGGAGCCAACGCAGCCGCCGCCCTAAAATCCATTTTCACCATGCGGATCATCGACAAACTCGCGCGCCATATCGTGCTCGACGGCGCGCGCGCACAGCTCCCCGCCCTCGCCCGCCGGCGCGAAGGCGATAGCGCGCACCTGCAAGGGATAATGGAGCGTCTGAACTTCAGCCTCCAGATCGTCATTGACGGGCTCCTGTGGCGCGCTGCGCCCCTCGCCGCCCAAACGCTTGTCAGCCTCGCCGTCGTCGCGGCGCTCGTTCCGCCACGCTATGTCGGGATCATGACCATCGTGCTCTGCGCCTATCTCCTGACGGCGCGACAGGGCGCGGCGCAATTTCAGGAAGCTGCAACAAACGCCAACGCCGCAGCCGCAGCGCAAAGTCAGACCGTCGGGGACATCCTCCGCAACGCCCGCCGCGTCGTCTTCAATGGAAATCTCGCCGCCGAGTTGGATCTGATTGGCGAAGAAATCGCCGCAAGACGAAGCGCTAATGAACGCGTCTCGCGCCTGATTGCAGGCACGGCGGCGCTGCAGTCTGCGGTTCTCGCCGCCGGCTTGAGCATATTGCTCGTCCTCGGCGCCAGTGACGTTTCGGCCGGCCGGCTCACCCTTGGCGATTTCGTCCTCCTCCAGACTTACGCCTTCCGCCTGGCGGCGCCGCTCGGGAGCTTCGCCTATATCATCCGTCAGGCCGGCGTATCCCTCGCCAATATCGGCGAGGCGCTGAACCTCGGGGGTGATAGTGAGCGCGAACATGCCCCTTTCCCGCCCTCTCCAGCGTCGCCCGACGGCCCGGCCGGAATCGAACTCGAAAGCGTCGGTTTCCGCTATGGCGATGAGTGGGTGTTGCGCGGCGCATCCGCCCGCATCCCCCCTGGCGCCTTTGTTGTGCTGGTTGGCCCGAACGGCTCCGGCAAGTCGACCCTCGCGCAGATCATGGCCGGCTTCATCGAGCCAGAAGAAGGCGCGGTCTTCATCAATGGTCAGCCATTGCATGAGATCGGTCCGGACGCGCACTGCAGGCTCGTTCTTTACACGCCGCAGACGATCGGCCTCTTCAACCGCACTATCCGCGAAAACGCGCTCTACCCGCCGACGCTGACAAGCGAAGCCGACCTTGCGCGCCTGTTGGCCGAGTGGCGCTTTTACGAATCCGGCCGACCCATCGATCTTGATCTCCCCATCGGCGAACACGGCGCGCGCCTCTCCGGCGGCCAGATGCAAAAACTGGAGCTGGCGCGGCTCGCCGGTGTCGCCGCGCCCATCGTCATCCTTGACGAGACAACCTCCGCGCTCGATCAGGCAAGCGAAGAACGCGCGGTCCGGGCGTTGCGGCGGGAGTTTCGGGGACGCACGACGCTGATCTTGATAACGCATCACATTGCTACGGCGCGCGAAGCGGATCTGGTGCTGTTTCTTGGGAATGGACGCCTTGAAGCTGGAAGGCATGACGAGCTGACGCTTAAAAGTTCCGGATACAAAGGTTTCATCGTTCAAGACGAATGAGTTACCTTACTGTTTACTGGCGCCAAACATACAAGCTGACTTCGCCTCGCTAAGCCGTAGACAAACAACACATATCAACCCTCCATTGAATAGCGTTCAAGCATTCAATATACTGTGGTGTCGGCATTTTGACGCCACTAATTAGTCTATTCTGATCGAGTTTGGATAAATTCCTCTCATATAGGACTCTTATTTCTTGCCAAAACGAAGTGTTACTGACGCTGAAATTGGTTTGATAAAAGCAATGCTCAGCCGCGGGATGAAGAACCGCGACATCCAGTTTTATTTCAACCGCCCGGATCGACCAGTGAACTCTGGAAGGATTACCGGCGTAAGAAAAGGCAATTATGGGGCCGGCGTAGCTAAGGCGTCTCAAAGTGATTTAGAAAAGTTTTTGACTGCATTTGAAAATGGACAGATGCAAGCCAGCGCAGGGTCTACCCGCGACAAAAATGCAGAGGCCTTAAAGAAAAACGCATTGAAACGCTTTGAACGAGCTCAAGATGAAAAATACGTTTTGATAGGAGGCGAAACGATCGACCAAGAGTGCAAAGCGGCTTTTGATACAACAAAGATATCCAGAATTGTTAGAACGATTGCCGGGTTTTCGAACAGGTCGGGCGGCTACATATTTTTTGGGGTTGAAGACGAGACCAACGAAGCAGTTGGACTTGCCGACGATGGCTTTGCCAATACCGATATCGCCAGGATTACCCACCACATTAAGAAACATCTAATGCCGACACCTGCTGTGACAAAATTTGTCATACCAGTCGCCGGGAAATTGATCGGTGTTTTGTATGTTGAGAAGCACGACTACCCGCCTGTAGTGGTTTGCCGGGACGGTGACGCTCTGGAGGAAGGAGCAATCTTGTATCGCTACCCTGGGGAGACCGCAAAAATCAAATACGGCGACTTGATGGCTTTACTGAATGAACGTGATCGACAAAGCCGAAATCGCTTTGCCAAAAAGGTAACCAAAATCTCAGAGATCGGCCCCGACGATGCGGTAGTGCTAGACTTAAGCGGGCGCTCAATGTCCGCTGGGTACGCAGAATTGTCTATTGATGAGGATTTGATCGATCAGATAAATTTCATAAGAAAAGGTCAGTTCGATGAGACCGAAGGAGCACCAACATTGCGGCTTGTCGGAGATATACGAAGCGTGAGCCGTAAAGGTGATGTTGCGGAGCGTTTCGTCGGAAAAGCAATAACTGCAGATGACGTGTTATTGGTTTTCTTAAACCAAGAAGACGTTCCTTCCCCATTAGAATACATTCTGGTCTCAGCTTTTGTGCAACGGCAATGGCTGCCATTATTTTATTTTGCTGACCGATGTAGTGGCGGCGTTAAAATTGCAGTCGATGCATTAGAAAAAGCAAGCGCCGTTTACAAACCATCAAAACAAGCCGCTATCGAACGTCTTAAGCAGGAAAAATCTGCATGGCTGAAATCAACTGGAGATGCAAAAAAATGGTTAGATACCTTGGTTGGTGGTGTGACAGTAGATTTCAGTCAAATCGACGACGTAAGCGCATTTGCCCGTGGCGTTCAGGCATTACCCGACGGCTTTGCTCCAAATTCAAACCTATATGATGCGCTTGCGCACTGCTTTGAAACTGCTCAAGGTAATTCGTCACTAAAAGGGCACGTCTTTCGCGCAGCAAGCCGCATAGATGAATTAGAAAGCCTACGGAAACGGCATTCTTGAAATTGCTGCAGGTTACTTCGGAATGAGCATTGTGATGGCAGCCTTCAGATCAAAACCGATCGCTTTGGCGATGTCTAGGAACTCGATTACATCTACTCGGCGCTCGCCGCTTTTCACTCTTGCGATGAATGACTCGTATTGACCTAGCGCGTCGGCGAGCTCGGTCTGGTTTAAGCCTGCGACTTTTCGCTCTTTAATCAGCAAAGCGATCAGCGCCTTATGGCGCTTTGATCCAATCGTCTTAGCGATCATTTTCGCATTGCATGGCAATCCTGAAAATTCAACATGGAATTCAACTATCCAGCAGGTCGCCTGCGGTGCATTTCAATCTCGTGCAGACCAATTGCAGCGTATCAATTGTCACATTCTGTTCGCCAAGCTCGATCCGATTCACCGAGGCTTGGTCTATACCAAGCTTTCGAGCAAACTCTTTTTGAGTTAGCTCACCGCGGCGAGCGCGAAGATTGCGCGCGAGATTTTTCCGAAAGCTTGACACCACTGCCGGATGCCACGGCGGTCAATGCGCATATGCATAAAATGCAATTGCGCATTAAAGCGACCCTGATGTCGAAGGTATAATGCTCCGACTGGTCCCCACGAATGATTTAGAAGTCGTCAAAAAGTTCGGCTAGGTCGCAGCGAAGCCGGGTGCATAGCAGTTGTAAGGTATCGATCGTCACATTCTGGCGACCCTGCTCAATTCGGTTAACAGACGATTGGTGCAGCCCGAGACGTCGCGCAAACGCCTTCTGCGTCCGCTTACCTCGCCGAGCGCGAATATTCTTCGCCAGTAAGTCTCTCAGGTCTGCCACACCCGAGCATTGCCATTGACCGATATGCACATGTGCATAAAATGCATATGTGCAATCCACCGGGACACGGTGCAGGAAAAAATGGGAAAGCTACGAGATTTCGCTGGCGCCAGTGTAAAGGCGATGAAAGCTTCCGAAGAAGTGCTAGGGGCAAACCTCCAGCAATTGCGCATGTCTTGCGGCCTGAACCAGACCGAGCTCGGGCGCCGGCTCGGGGTCAGTCTCCAGCAGGTCCAGAAATACGAAAGCGGCAAGGACCGCATGGCGGCGTCCACCGCGTTCCGGGCCGCGGAAACTCTCGGCGTCGAGATCGGGGCGCTTTTCGAAGGCCTGAAGACCGGGTCTCGGCGCAGGGGCTCGAAAAACCCGAAGAGCCCGGTCCTGCTCGTTCCCCTGAATGCGGGCCCGCGCGCGGCCGCGTCGCGGAAGTCCGAGCTTATTGACCTTATCCGGAGCTACCAGGCGATCGAGAACGCCTCTGTGCGAGCCGCAGTGCGCCAGATCGTCAGGCGGCTGGCGGCGGAAGGGAGCGCATCGCGCAAAGCCGGCCGCGCCGGCGCCGGAGGGACCCATGCCCGCTGACGACGGCCTTCCTGCCTCTTCTGCGGCGCCGGACGCGTTCGACCTTGAGGACGCCTATCGCGCCTATCACGGGCCCCTCGTCTCCTTCCTTAGCAACAGGCTCCCTGAAAAGTCCGTCGCCTCGGACATCGCTCACGCGGTGTTCGCGGCCCTCGCGGCGCGACCCTCCCTCGATGCTATCCGCAATGTCCGCCAGTATCTCTTTCGTGCGGCGCGTAACCAGCTTGCCGATTACTATCGCAGAGAACACGCGCAGGAGGAGTGCGCCGAGCGGTTCAAGGCCGATCCCCTCGCCCCGATCGGACAGGAAGCGCCCTGCCCTGAAGATGAAGCGGTCCGCCGCGACCAGCTGAACCGGCTGCGCGCCATCATCGCCGCGATGCCGGAGAAACGGCGGATGGTGTTTATGCTGGCGCGCTTTCAGGAATTGACCGAAACTGAAATCGCCGAGCGGCTCGGCATGAAACCCGACGCCGTAAGCAAACATGTCTCGCGCGCCATGCGCGACTGCAAGAAGGAAATGCTGAAGATTTTCGATGATGCGCCGGCGAACCAAGATGCGGAAGACCTGAATGGGCGCGGCTCCCGAAAACGCTGACAGCGCCGTCTTCGACGAAGCGACGCGATGGTTCTGGCGGCTCAAGGGCGGCGCCGCGACGCCCGAAGACCGTCGCGCGTTCGAAGACTGGTGCCGCGCCGACCCCCGCCACGCTGCCGCCTATGACCAGGCGCGCGAAGTCTGGGACGCTGTTGGCGAACTCGATGACTTACGGGAATTGGCAACTTCGCCGGATTTCGGGCGGCGCGAGAATAGGCAGTTCTTTGCTGGATTCCTAGTTGGCGCAGCGTCCTCCCGCCGGTCCGTCGTCTATGCGGCCATCGCCGCGGGCCTGGCGCTGGCGCTCCTGCTTCCCGCCATCCTTTACACGCAGCCCGCCTGGCTCTTGCCCGGCGTTCATGCGACCCGCATCGCCGAAACCGCCGAGATCGTTCTTCCGGACGGCAGCGCCGCAGAGCTTGCGCCCAAAAGCAAAATCAAAGTCGCATATTCCGGCGCGGAAAGGCGGGTCTATCTCGAAACCGGCGAGGCGTTCTTTGAGGTTAACGCGGACGATGCGCGCGCGTTCTTCGTTTCCTCCGGCGATGCGGAAATCCGCGTGACCGGCACGAAGTTCAACGTCCGTCACGGACCCGCCAGCGTCACTGTTTCCGTCGCGGAAGGCCATGTCGAGGTGCGCCGGCGCAACAAAGCGCAGGCCCATGACGATGTTTCCGGCGTCGCCGGCGCGCGCCTTTCCGCCGGCGAGGAAGTCGCCGCGCCGGCGAGCGGAGATGGCCTTACCGATGTCGTCGAAACGCCGCCCTCCGCGATCGCCTCCTGGCGCGCCGGCCGCCTTGTTTACAGGAGCGCGCCCTTAAGCGAGTTCATCGCTGATGCGAACCGCTATTCGGATGTTTCAATCGTCGTCGCCGACGACAGCCTCCTCGACTTGCCCCTCGTCGCCTCGCTTCGCACCGATCAGATCGACGCGATGATCGACGGTCTTCCCGACATTCTCCCGCTCGCAATCGACCGGTCGCGGCGAGACCGCATCGTTCTGCGGCCGGTAGCAGCCCAATCCAACTGATTTTCTGATCTTTGGCGGCCGTTCGTTTGTTTTCGCACGCGCGACGTTGGCCGCATGACCGCCGGGTATGGCCTGCGCGGCGGCTAACCGCTGCTGCTTTCAAAAAAAGTCTGAACGCCTGTCAGGTTTTCGCCGCTGGCGACGACAGCCTCACTGGAAACGGCAAGCCGCGCCGGGACGAAAAGTCCCGCAGCAAGCCGGATATCAGGAGGGGTGTCAA
>JAUIEG010000045.1 GCA_030428745.1 Alphaproteobacteria bacterium | reverse complement strand
ACGACGCCCGGCGCATTGAAGCCCCCGGAGCGGAAGCCGGTGCTGTAGGTGAAATAGCCGAGCACCGCATCCGTAACGTCATAGCTCAGCGTTGCTTTAGGCTGGAAGGAATCGAAGGTCTCGGACCGCTCTGAACCGGCGACACCCGGTATTTCTTGATTGCGCTCGTCCTCATCATAGCGGCCGCCAAGCTGAAGCGTCAGGCGGTCGGTAATATCAAGCTCTGCCTGACCGAATACCGCCCACGCCGTGTTGTCGTTCGCTTCATTGCGGTCGATGATGATGATCCCGCTGTCGAACTGTTCCGGCGTGTTGTCGATGTCTAAAAACGCACGCGTCAGGAGATCGCGCTCCGTATCGAGATAATAGGCTCCGACAATCCAGCGAAACGCCTGATCGTCCCGGGAGACGAAACGCAATTCGTGACTGAGGAGCGACACATCGAGATTTTGTCCCTGCCCCAATTCACCAAACGGGCCGTAAGTGCCCTGGGTTGGGTTCGAAAAATCGAGCTCGGCGCGATAATCTTCCTTCAGATCCGTGTAGCCGAGAATATAGGTCGCAGTCGCGAACCCAAAATCCGCTTCGAACTTGCCTGAGGCGTCGAATACATCGCCCGTTGTAAACCCGGCGAAGTTGGAAGTTGGCGGCAGAATGTCATTGGCGTCATTGCCGCTGCGGAAGCCCGGATTGAGAAGGCTGTTCACAACCGCATCGTAGCTCGATCCAGCCTTGAAGTCGTTATATGAGGCGCGCAAGTCAATGCTGATATTGTCCGCCGGGAAGATCGCCAGTTTTCCCCGAATGGAATAATCATGATCGACATTGTCGACTTTCTCGCCAAGAAAGACGTTGTCGATGAGCCCGTCCGTTTCATAATACGATCCGGAAAGGCGGAACAGAACCGTATCTTCGACAATCGGGCCGCTGATCCCCGCCTGCGCGCGATAGCCAACGCCGTTTTCAATGCCGCCGCCGATAAAGCCTTCGAATTCGTTCGATGGCTGCTTGGTGACGATATTGATCGCGCCGCCTATGGCGTTACGGCCATAGAGGGAGCCCTGCGGCCCCTTCAGAACTTCAATCTGCTGAACGTCAAACAGCGGCATTTTGAATTGCTTCTGATTGTTCTGCGGCACGCCATCGACAATGATCGCCACTGGCGAGTCGGCGTTGTTGATCTGCGTGACGCCGCGAACGACCACAAAGCTGTTAAGATAGGTGAAGGAATCGTCGAAGGTCAGATTGGGCGTCAGCGCCGCAAAGTCTTCCGTCGATTTCATCCCGGCGTCTTCAATATCGCTCGCCGTAAAGGCGGTCACCGCCGTCGGCACCTCCTGCAGCGATTGATCGCGAAATTGCGCCGTCACGGTAATAACGTCCGCCGGTCCGGCGTCAGCATCCTGGGCCTGCGCAGCCGGCAAGGCCATTGCAAACACGGACACAGCCGTGGTCAAACGAAGATAGGCTTTTCTTGCGTCTTGTTTCATACTGCCCTCCTTGGAACTCCTTTAGACTTTCCCCTAAGCGCGTGCAGCTCCTGCAAGCACTTCAATCGGCGTAAATTCGAAATCGAGGCCGAAGCAGCGCGGATGAACATGCGCAAGCGCCTGTGGCGTTTTCAGCGCATCAGGCGCGGCGACGGCGATGACGCTGACTCTTTGCCCATATCGCAAGGCTTCGGTCGGAATAGGCTCGCCTGTTTCCGCGTCGACGATGATAATGAGATCCGGCACGATTGCTTTCACAACGCCGTCGACGAGAACCACAAGATTTTCATTCTGAAACTGGACGTCGGCCATGCACCCGGCGCCGTCAAAAGCCTCAATCCGGCAATTGCCAATGGAAAAACCTTTGGTCGTCTCACGCCGCAAGTCGGTTATTTTGCCCGAGAAGACTTCCTGCGCAAATCCGTAGATCGGGTGTGTTTCAAGCACATGGATCAACGCCTTTAAAGGATCTCCGGCCTTGCGGCCTTCCCTTATCGCCTCACCGATCTGAAGCGCCGCGCTAAGCGTATTGTGCACAGTCGCGCGTTTGACTTCTGCGCCGCTCATGGCGTAGCCGGCGCTCAGGCAGCTCATGCCCATCTGAATCGCGATGCTCCGCGAAATGTCTTCGGTTCGCTGCGCGGTGTCAGCCTTGACCACGACCTTGTTGAGATGATCGTCGACAAGAACGAAAGGACAGGCTGAAATTCCCTCGAAATTCATGACCACCATGGCGATGCTTGGAAACGCCCGGCCCATGCCGTCAACATCCACAAGCGGCAAGCCAAGGCGCGCCGCTGCGACGACGGGCAGCGTCGAATTGAAACCGCCAATCTCGCCCGGCATCAAGGCGTCAATAGGCCGGCCAATTTGCGCCGAAAGTTCCTGTACGGCGCAATCAATGTCATCGCCGGATGCGCCTTTTTCGCAAAGCACGGTCGGGGCGCCAATCATCGCGACAAACGCAACCGTCGCATCGTCGGAAAGTTCATCGACGCCAAGTATGCGCGGGCTGCCAAATTCGCGAATGGCGTTCTTCGCCATCAACCGGCCGAGATAGGGATCGCCGCCGCCGCCCGTCCCGAGGAAAGCGGCGCCGCGGGCGAAATCTTCGAGATTATCCTCAGAAAGCACGAGCTCCCGCCTCGCCGAGGCTTTGACGCCGGCTGTATTTTGCACACTCATGCTGCCCCTCCATGCGCCACTGCAAGATCGCCGGCGACCTTGATGCGAAGCCGGACAGAACCGCCCGGCATATAGGCGAGCGGCAATTCCTCGATATCCATCGTCTCAAGGCTCGCCGCATCGGCGCCGGCGGCGACCGCGCGTTCATTGGCTTCGGAAACAGCCGCGGTAATGGCTGCTTCCCGGCCTTCGCCGTCATAGGAAACCACCTTGTCGAGCTCGCCGCCAACGCGCGCGATCGAGGCGCCGATGGCATTGGCGACGCCGGCTTCTTCATGAGTGTGAATTTCGCTGACGCCTTTAAGCGCCCGATTGATCAGGACCGATCCGCCGCCGACAAGAATAAGAGGCGCATCGCCGCCCGTCGTTTTCATTCGGTCGATGCCGTCTTCCACGAGACGATGCATTTCCGTCACCGCCGCCTCGACCATCGCCGGATCGAGATGACGCACACGGTCATGATCGCCAATATCGGCGTATCCGGCCGCGACCGCGATATCGGTCGCGGTCAAAACATCGCCGCCGAAAACGAGCGCTTTTTCCGTAATGCGATAACCGACGGATTTGGGCCCGACTTTCACCCTGTCGCCATCAACCGAAACAAGGCTGCCGCCGCCAAGACCGATTGCGCAAACATCCGGCATGCGGAAATTCGTTCTGACGCCGCCAATATCCGTCATGATTGAGGATTCGCGTGGAAAGCCGCCGCGCAACACGCCGATATCCGTCGTCGTCCCGCCAATATCGGCGACGAGAGCATCCTTCAGACCGGCGAGACGCGCACCGCCCCGCATGCTGTTGGTTGGGCCGGAGGCGAAGGTGAGGACTGGATATTTCTCAACAAAATCGGCGCTCATCAGCGTGCCGTCATTCTGGGAGATATAAAATGGCGCCGTGATCCCAAGCTTTTTCAACGCCGTCCGGAAACCGCCCACGGTTTCCGTCGCAAGCGTTGCAAGGCTGGCGTTCATGATCCCCGCGTTTTCACGCTCCAACAGGCCGATACGGCCAATGTCGCAAGACAGGGTGAGGCTGCTGCCCGGATGTTCGCTGCTGACGATCTCACCGGCGCGTTCTTCCATGGCCCCGTTGAGCGGCGCGAAAACGGCAGAAATCGCGACCGACTTTATGCCTTGCTTGCGAAACCGGCGCGCCGCCGCAGCGACCGCCGCCTCGTCGAGATCGGCATAGGGGCGCCCGTCAAACTGAAAACCGCCGCGCACCATTTCGATGTCGGCCGCGACTTCAGCGGCAATATCATCAGGCCAGTCTGTGAGCGGCGGCAATGCTTTCGCCGCCGGCAGGCCAATGCGCAGCACGCCCACCCGGTCAAGGCCGCGCCGCTCGACAAAAGCGTTTGTAAAATGTGTGGTGCCGATGGAGACAATGCCGATGGCGTCAGGGCTGATGTCCGCCTGCGTCATGACATGTGCGATGGCGGCGACAATACCGTCTCCTACCTGCGCAGTTGTGGGCGACTTGACGGACGCCAGCACCTCGCCCTCGCGCATCAGGACCGCATCCGTATTGGTGCCGCCCACATCGACGCCAATCCGCAGGAATTCTTGTTTGTCCACCAAAACAGACGCCCTCTGGCCGCTTCACTGCTTCAACACAGAAAGCGTAAAGGCAAATCTCATGGATCGCGCAGGCTTCAGCCGGTAGGCGGGCCCGCAGATTGGTATGGGGCGATTTTTGAGAAATTTTTGTGACTACTAAAATTAGTAGTCTAAATTGACTTCTCAGTCTGAATGCCGAGGGCGCGCCCTTTTTGCACCGCATCGAGCCGGTTCTGCGCCCCGAGTTTCAGATAGATGTTCTTCAGATGATAGCGAACGCCGTGTTCGGTCACCCCGATCGCCAGCGCAATCTGTTTGTCGGATTGACCGGTGGCGAGCTGGCGCAAAACCGTCAACTCCTTTTCCGTCAACATCAACTGGCCCTGGTCCGCCGCCGCTGAGCCGCCCCCGCCTCCCTGCACAAGGCGGATCGCATCCCTCACATTCGAATAACCTTGCGCCGTGTCTTCCAAATCATACGCCTCTGACAAGGCCTCATGGCAGAACCACAATGAGCGCGCAAACTGCGGCCCGATGATCCCATCCAGGATGGCAAGATCGCTTTCTCCTCCGTCTCGCGCCGCAAGAAGAGCGCTCAGACGACAAGCAAGGCGTTTATTGCCACGGCTCAAACCGAGATCGCGATAGGCGCGCCATATGGCAAGGTCGCCCTCAGACGCCTCTTCTCCCGAAAGAGAAAGCGCCGCTTCCACAAGCGCCTCCCCGGCGCGCCATGGCGCAGTCTCAAGATAGGATGCCGGGTCGGCTTTGAAACTGGTTGCTTCTTCGAATAACGCCGTCGCCTCTTCTCTTTTTCCCGAAGCGGCCAATAATAAGGATCGCTCGGCAAAACAAATATCCAGCAGATAACGCATATCGTTTTTGGATGAAAACGCCGCGAACGAGTCCAGCGACAACAACGCCGCTTTAAGGCCGCTTGCAAGATATTGCTTTTCACTCAGCGTCCTGAAGGCGGAGGCGTAAATATCGAGCCAGCCCTCCCCTTTCATGAGACTGACAACAACATTACCCAAACGCTGCAAATTCTTCGTCTCGGAGGGAAACGCCTCATGATCGCATTCAAACTTCAGGATCTCGAGCAAGGGTTTGACGCCTGCGTCATAAGACAACTCCCGTCGAATGATGCTTTTCGCTTTTGAAAAGGCGGCGCCATGACTGTGCTCGGCGTCCATCAGCCAGTCCACCATGCCGAGATGCAGCTGGATATAGAACTCGCCGTAAACAGACCCTACGGAGCGAAAATAAGCGATCGCCCGTTCAGCGTGACCAATAGCTTCCCGAAACTGTCCGCATTGATGCGCGGTCACACATTTCATGGTGAGCACATAGCCTGTAAAAAGGCTCGCGGTTTCAAACGCGCTCTTTTCGAAGGCGTCTATTTCTTCAACAGAAATATAGAGCCCGCGATAGATAGACAGCATGATCTTACAGGCGAACGCCGACATGGAAAGAAGTTCATTTTCCTTGAACCGGTCCTGATGCTGTTCAATGATACGGTCATACAGCACGCCCGCTTCATATTGCTTTCCCGATTTCATCAGCATGATGCAACGCATGAACCCGGCGGTCGGCGACGACAGCACAGCCTTCTCATCCAGCATGCGATCGATCGGGCGGAATTCGATCAATCCTTCTTTCAGCCAGAGCTTCAGGCCGCCAGTCGCCGCCAGCGTGTCGCAAAGCAATCGCGAATCCTTGCTGGCGAGCGCGTGACGCACCGCTCTGACATGACTGCCTATATCTGAAAACCAGTGCGCCGCTTTTTCCTGAAGACGCTTATACTCCTGCGGGTTTTCAGCTTCCAGCTTGTGCAAAAGATAATCGCGCATCATCGGGTGAAGGCGATAGCCGCCGTCATCGCCTGAAATGGGCGCGATAAACGCTTCAAGGCTATCGAGCTTTTCCCTTAATGGGTGCGCCTGCGGAACACCGAGAATATTTTCCAGAATGGCGTCCGAGAGATCGTCAAACACAGCCGCCCTGATCAGGAAGTCGCGCATCTCGGCGTCCAGGCGAGACAGAATTTTCTGCTCGAAATAAGTCGTAATCGACGCGTCATTGTGACTGATGTCATCAATATGACGGATATCGAATTCGCCGATATCAGCGGCCGACAGCAACAGGCGCACCAGAACTGGCCAGCCTTCTGTCTGGTCTTCTATGCGCGCAAGTTGTCGCGGCGTGACGCGCGCGCCCCAAAGCAGCTTCAATTCATCTTGAGAAAAGCGCAACTGACGCGGGCCGATGCGCATGACGAGCCCGCGATGATCAAAATCGGCAGTGTTAATGTTCGCCGCTTCCCGGGACGCCAGGATCAGCGTGCAGTTTTCCGGCAAACGCCGCAACAGCAATGGCAAGACCGAGTGGCGAACATTCTCACTTAACCTTTCGCAATCGTCGATGATGAGACGAACCGGGTTTGCATGGCGCTCCAGCTGCGACAGAAACTGGTAGACTGACTGAAGCGCGTTTTTTTCCGTGTAATGCTCGAAGCTCATCAGTTCCGAGCCTGAAATATCGACACCGGCCGCATGGGCCGCGAAGGCGAGATAGGCCAGAAACGTATCGGCATCGTCTTCTTCGTCAACGGACAGCCAGCAGACAGTGTCACCTTTTTCCTGGCGGCGATCCTTCCATCCGGAAAGAAGGCATGTCTTGCCATAGCCGCCAGGCGCCTCGAGAATAATCAGAGCGCCCTCCGCGCCCTTGTCGAGGAGATCGACAAGCGCAGGCCTCGGCAACACCGACAGCAATTGCCGCGGCGGCGTTATTTTCGACCGTAGCAGCCACGGCGCAATGGCGTCTGATGAAGAAGGCATAGTGAGCTTTCAGGCCAGCACAGATTTCCAATGCCATATCCTTGCACACTCAGCAGGCCAGGAAAATCTCAGATGCTGCGCTGTCGGCAGATGAAAGGCGCGCGCGTCAACGCCCCTTCCAGACTGGCTGCCGTTTTTCAAGAAAGGCGTTGACGCCTTCCTTTTTGTCTTCGGTCGAAAACAGCAGCGAAAAGGCTTGCCGTTCAAACACCAGATTCGCAGCGAGCGGCATGTCAAATGCAGCATTAACCACAGCTTTGCCCTGTTGCATGGCCAAGGGCGCCCGGCTGGCGATTTCCGAGGCGAGCTCGATGGCGCGAGCAGTCGCGTCTCCCGCTTCAGCGAGTTCCGCCACAAGGCCGTATTGCAAAGCCTCTTCGGCGGTGATGGCTGCGCCGGTCAGCACCATTTTCATGGCGCGCGAACGCCCGACCAGCCTCGCCAGCACGGCGCCGCCGCCGGCGCCCGGAATAATGCCAAGGCTGGTTTCCGGCTGACCAAACTTCGCTTCTTTCGAAGCGACCGCTATATCGCAGCACATCAACAGTTCATTGCCCGCGCCGAGACACCAGCCTTCGACAGCTGCGACGATAGGCTTGCGCATCGCACGGATCGCCGCCCAAAGCGCAGGCCGTTCGTCTGCAAGTCCCTCGGGCGCTTCTTTCGGCGCCATCTCGTTGATGTCGGCGCCGGCCGCGAAAATCTTGTCACCGCCAGTGATGACAAAAACGCGAACCCCTTCGTCGGCGTCACCTTCCCTTAACGCGCCTGCGATTTCCGCCAGCAAAGGCGTCGCCAGCGCATTGCGCTTTTCGGGGCGGTTGAGGCGCAGCAGGCGAACGCCGTCAGCAGGATTTTCAATCAGCAGTTCCGTTGCGCCGGGCATTTATCAACTCCTGATGAGCATAAGCATTCACGATTTCGCTTGGACGATAGATCTCATCGCCCGTTCCAGATGCAATTTCGTGGAGAGCATTGCACAGCTTGGAAAAACCATACTCACGCGCCCATTGCATCGGACCGAAGGGATAATTAACGCCATTCATCATCGCTTTGTCGATGGCGGCGGCGTCTGCGACATTGTCCCCTATGGCGTCGGCGGCGCAATTGGCAAGCTGGGCGAGCGTGCGAAAAACAACAAGCCCCGGCCGGTCTGCAAGCTCCACGGCTTTTTTGCCGAGCGCCGCTGCAAGCTTGTACGCGGCCTCTTTTGCCCGAGCATCGGAAGCGGCAAACGCAATCACAGTCGACGCTTTCGGGTCGCGCATCCAGTCAAGAACAACACGAGCGTGGGGCGGCGTAAAAGAAAGCTGACGCGCCGTTACGCCACAGGTGAAGGTAAAGTCGACGCCATCCACTTTGGTTTCCCTGGCGCGGCCTGTCCCCTCTATTGCTCCATAGCTGACGCCGCATTCGTCCAGAAGGCGACGCATTTCCACTGCTTCCTTACCGACAAGGATAGAAGCCGGTTTTTCCGATGCTTCCGGTTCAAATTTTGGCGACGGCTGTTCCGCCCCTTCTGCGTAGTCGAAAACGCCGCGGCCGGTCTTTCGTCCAAGGCGGCCTGCCGCTGCGAGCTGTCCCTGCAACAGGGACGGACGAAAGCGCGTCTTCCCGAAATAGGCGTCGAACACTGACTTCGCCGCTTCATAATTGATGTCATGACCGATGAGATCGCCCAGCTCCAACGGTCCCATGCGAAAGCCGGCAAGATCGCGATAAAGGAAATCAAGCGTCGCCGCATCGGCGGCGCCTTCTTCATAGGCGCACCACCCCTCGCCGTAAAAGGGGCGCGCCACGCGATTGACGATAAACCCCGGCACGTCGCGCACCAGCACTGCGACCTTGCCCCATGACGTCATCAACGCCAGCGCCTCTTCCGCCAGCGCCGCATCCGTATCGAGCCCGGCCACGACCTCGATCAATTTCATGATGGGCGCCGGGTTAAAGAAGTGCAGCCCCATAAACCGGCTTGGCGTTTTGATGCCCGCCGCCAGAGTCGTCACAGAAAGAGAGGATGTGTTTGTCGCGATGACAGATTCCGGCGCCAGCACAGAGTCAAGAGACGCATATAAAGACTGCTTGGCCTCCGGGTTCTCGAGGATCGCCTCGATCACAAGCGCCGCCGGCGACATGTCTTTGACATCCAGGGTCCAGTGAATGCGCGCCTGAAGCGCGGACGCTTCCCTGTCGTCAATTTTCCCGCGTTTCAACAGGGCCGAAGCGCCTTTGCTCACAACGGCCCGTCCGCGCGCCAACGCGTCTTCATCTCGATCGAGCACCACGACGCGATGGCCGGCCTGCGCGGCCACCTGCGCAATGCCGGCGCCCATGGCGCCGGCGCCAGCAACGCCAATGATGCTGTCTTTATTGAATAAGGTCATTGGGTTCTGCTTATTGATCGTAATCCACGACAACGCGCTTGGTGCGCGGATGGCTTTGGCAGGTCAGAATGTAGCCGCGCTCAACTTCGTAATCTTCAAGCGCATAATTCACATCCATGTCGACCTCCCCTTCCACCAGCTTGGCGCGGCAGGTGGAGCAAACGCCGCCGCGGCAGGCGTAAGGCGCATCGATTTTCGATTTCAACGCCGCCTCGAGCACGCTTTCGCCGGGCGCGATTTCGACAGCGCGCGCGGCGCCATCGATAATGATCGTCGCGGCGGCGCGCACGCCCTCCTCCTCGCCGGGAAGCGCTGACTTCTGGCGCGCACGCTTTGGCAAAGCCGAGGCGAACAGCTCGAATTTGATGGCGCTCTTGTCCATCCCGTGCGCTTCAAGAGAGGCGGCCACCGCTTTCATCATCGGTTCCGGCCCGCAGATGAAGGCAAGGTCAGCCCGCCCAACATCGATCCATTTGTCAAACAGCGCATCGCATTTTTCGCGGTCCAGCCTGCCCGAAAACAGCTCGACATCCGCCACATCATTTTCAAGAACATGAACGATATTGAGCCGGCCCAGATACGTGTTTTTCAGATCCTCAAGCTCTTCGCGGAACATCACAGCGTTCGCCGCCCTGTTCCCATAGACCAACGTGAAGTCAGACTTCGGCTCGGCTGCGAGGACTGTCTTGATAAGGCTGATCATGGGCGTAATGCCCGAACCGCCGGCAAAACCGAGATAGGACCGCGCCTCTTCCGGCGCTAAAGGCGCATGAAAATTACCCATGGGCGTCATCGCCTCAAGTGTGTCGCCGACCTTCAGCTCATCATTGGCGAAACTCGAAAACCACCCGCCATCGACCTTTTTGATGCCGACGCGCAAAGCGCCATCATTGACGCCTGCACAAATGGAGTAAGAACGGCGCATCTCTTCACCGTCAAATTCACGGCGAAAGGTCAGATATTGGCCCTGAATGAACTGGAACGCGCTTTTATCCGCCTCAGAAGGCTCAAGGGTGAGAATGACAGAGTCGCGCGTGTCACGCTTGATGTCCGCCACGCGAAGAGAATGGAATTGCGCCATGGTCAAAAACTCTTGAAATAATCGAACGGTTCGAGACAGTCATTGCAACGCCAATGAGCCTTGCAAGGGGTTGAGCCGAAGCGGCTGATTTCAGCCGTATTCTCCGATCCGCAGCGCGGACATGCGACGGGACCCGCGGCTTTCATGGCGCCCACACAGGCGCCTTCGACTGGCGGTGCAATGCCGTATTTTTTCAGTTTGTCGCGCGCATGATCGGTGATCCACGCTGTCGTCCATGCGGGCGACAGGCGCGTTTCAACACGAACATTTTCGACCCCCCGTGCGCGCAGGGCGTTTTCAATATCGAGCGAAATGACGGCCGTCGCAGGACATCCGGAATAGGTCGGCGTCACGGTCACCACAACGGCGCCTGCGTCGGCCCGAACATCGCGGACGATCCCGAGGTCGACCACCGAGACAACGGGAATTT
>JAUIEG010000725.1 GCA_030428745.1 Alphaproteobacteria bacterium | reverse complement strand
GCTCGGCGAAGATTGCAAGGATTGGGCGAACAAGCTCGACGACGGCGAGCGCAATTTGCTGACCCAGATTTTCCGCTTCTTCACCCAGTCGGACATCGAGGTGAACGACAATTACATGGAGCGCTACAGCCGCGTCTTCAAACCGACAGAAGTGAAGATGATGCTGTCGGCGTTCTCCAATATGGAGACGATCCATGTGGCGGCCTATGCGCTTCTCCTTGAAACCATCGGCATGCCGGACTCGGAATTTTCGGCCTTCCTCGAATATGAGGCGATGCGTGACAAGCATGACTTCATGCAGAAATTCGGTGTTGAAAGTCACGAAGACATTGCCCGCACGCTTGCGATGTTCGGCGCCTTTACAGAGGGGCTTCAGCTTTTCGCGTCTTTCGCGATGCTGATGAACTTCCCGCGCTTCAACAAGATGAAGGGCATGGGCCAGATCGTCACCTGGTCGATCCGCGATGAGTCGCTTCATTGCGAAGGCATGATCCGGCTTTATCACGCCTTTCGGCGGGAGACGGGATGCGTCACCCAAAAAGTCGCTGACGATATTGTCGAATGCTGCCGCACAGTTGTCGGTCTTGAAGACAAGTTCATCGATCTCGCCTTCGAGATGGGGCCGGTGCAGGGCATGACCGCCGAGGACATCAAGCAATATATCCGCTATATTGCTGACTGGCGTCTCGGTCAGCTTGAGTTGCCGAAGCTTTACGGCGTTGAAAAACACCCGCTGCCCTGGCTGACTGAAATTCTCAACGGTGTTGAGCACGCCAACTTCTTCGAAGCGCGTGCTACGGAATATTCCAAAGCGGCGACGCGCGGCGAGTGGCATGGCGATGACGGCGTCTGGTCGAATTTCGACGCCATGATGGCCAAGCGCAAAGAAGCGGCGAACGTCTAAACCGCCTTATTGGGTCTTAGAACTCGAAACGGCCGCGCAAGAGCGCGGTCGTTTGCGCTTCAAGATCAAAATCTCCGAAGGTTTGGTGAATAAGATTGACGTCAATGACGCCATTCTCATCGGAGAAGAGGCGATAGCCCGCTTCGAAATCCAGCCGCCGGCCTTCGGGCGACAGTGACGCCGTTACGGGCGAGAAAAAGACTTCTTCTGTGTAGGGATTGTAGGCGGTCGGCAGCATCAGCTGAAGCGCGCCCGCTTCGACCTGTAAGGGCTGCGATACGCCGAGCCAAAGGCTGTCCGCGGCGCCGAAGAGTTTCCGGCGGCTCACCGCGAAGGAAAACTGCGTCGTTGTCAGGACCGGTGTGTTCTCAGCGAAAGCGTCAAAGCCGAAGGCGTCAGCAAAAGTGAGCCCTGCGGCGAGACGGCCCTGAAGCCGCCAGAGCGGCGCGGGGAACCATGATGCTTCCAGGGCGGAATAGACGGTGGAGGCGCTGGCGTCTTCGCCGAAACGTGCGTTGAATACGCCGCCTTGTTCACGACGCAGTCCCTGTTCAAAGCGGAGCGTCGCCTTGTCGAAGGAAAAATTGACGCCGCCGCGAAGGACAAAGACATCCGGATTACCGTTTGGAAGCTTTTCGCCAAAAAGCGCTGTCTCCAGGCTGAGATTGCGCTCGCCGCCGCTCGTCATCATTAGGTCGGCGGTGATGTTTTTCGCTGCGGAGAATTGCATTAGCGACGTTACAGCGTCCGTGCTGCGCGGTAGATAAGCGTCCGTGAAGGCGCTGTCGCTCAGGAATGGCGTCGCCCGCGCCGGCGCCGCCATGCGGTCGACAGCGGCGGCGGTGAAGCCTTGGGCGGCGATCAGATGCGTCCCGGCTATGTCGCCGGAAAAGGCGAAGCCGATGGATTGTTCATCCGCAAGGTCATCGCGGCGGAAAGCGCCGCCGCCAAGGGCGATCTGGTTGTCGATCAGCGACAGGCCTGAGCGGTCGCGTGATGTCAGACGCATGTCCATGGACCAGCCGCCGCCGAAAGCGGCCGACGCGTAACGGTGATCGTCAAATGGGCTATAGCGTTCT
>JAUIEG010000724.1 GCA_030428745.1 Alphaproteobacteria bacterium | reverse complement strand
TCACGGCGTGCGCGCTTTATCGCATCGTCGCCGTCAATCGCACCGGGCGGGCGTGAGCCGTCCGAAATCAGGAAACATCGATGATATTGACGCCTTCACCGCGCAGGAAATCCTCGCTGCGTTCGAACACGCGGTCATACCGGTAAAACGGGGTGCGCGGATAGATGTGGTGGATCAGATGGTAGTTCTGCCCAAGCAGCGCGGCTTTCAGCATGTGGCGTTTCCAGCCTGTGCGCGCGGCGAAAACGCGTGTGCCCCCTAAAAGCGACTTGTCCTTATGCGGGTGATGGACAATCCAGTCGAAACACACGCCGAGAACGCCGACAGCGACGACGAGCGAGCCGAACCAGGCGATCAGCGCAACTTGCCATAGTCCCGCCGAAACAAGCACGGCGACGCCAATCAGCGTGGGCGTCCCCTGGAGCGCAATTTTCGCCAGAAATTTTACGCCGCCCGGTTCTTTCAGCTTATTGCCGATCGTGAAGGACCAGTAACGCCAGGGCAGCGTCGCAGCTCTGGCGAAAACGGCCATAAAGCTATCCCCGCGCATCCAGGCGTCAGGGTCTTTTTTGAGATCGTTGGTGTTTGCGTGATGGGTAAGGTGAATATAGTCGTGCATGGAGTATGGGTAGAACATGATCCACCCGATCATCAGGCCATAGACATGATTGATCCATCGCATGGATCGGTTGCGGCCGTGATAATTGCGGTGGGACGTTTCATGAAGACCCGTATAGAGCACGTAATAAACCGGGAAATTCAGCAACGCTGCAATCCAGACCGGCAATGCCCCAGCGATGGTCAGGCTGATTATCAGCGCAAAGGCCGCAATTCCCGCGGTGGACATCGCGATAGTGGGCCACGCAAGTCCGCCGACTTGCGCTTCGGCGCAACGCTGCACCGATTTCAGATTACGGATTTCATCGAGGCCAAGGACTGTGGACGGCGCCCGCAAGGTTACGCCTTGCGCTTCGGTCTCGGCTGCTTCGCTGACAGACATGATTAACGCCGCCCTCGCTCAGGTTTCTAGAGAGAGAGCATATCACCCGGGGCGGGTGTGGAAAAGCGCGAGGGTCACACCTTGCGGATGAATTCCGCGATGTCGTCATGGGCCGCTTTGGCTTCCGACAACGACCAGTGCATGTGAAACAGGTGGAACATGCCGTCAAAGACCCGGATTGTACTGTCGACGCCGCCGCGGCGCGCGGCTTCGGCGAGGCGAGCGGCGTCGCCGAGAAGGACCTCGCGCGAGCCAACATGAATGAGCATGGGCGGCAGGCCGGAGAAATAGCCGTAGATCGGGGAGATCAGCGGATTGTGCAGGTCTTCGCCCGGCGCGTAAAACTGAAAGAGCTTCTGAACGTTGCGGCCCTGATTTGACCTCAGGTGAGGGTCATGGCCGTCAATCGTGCGGTGGGTGTCGCTGGCGCCGACGCCGTCAACGGCCGGAGATGCAAGCACGACGCGATCGGGCAGCCTGACGCCTTCATCGCGCCAGCGCATAAGATTCGTGAGAAGAATGCCGCCGCCAATAGAGTCGCCAAAGGCGACAATGCGTTTGCCCTCATGTTGTTTCAGCGCATCCTTGTAGATGCGATCGACTTCATCGATAGGCGTGGGGAAGCGTCCTTCGGGGAGCAATGTGTAGGAAGCGCCGAGGCATTGGGCGCCGGTGTTGCGAACAGCCGGCAGGACCATGGATGCGTTGACGCGCGGCGAGCCGCTGACAAATGCGCCGCCATGCACATAGAAAATGAGGAGATCGTCGCGGCGGTCGCCGGCAGTCTCATAAGTCACGCAGGGACGTCCGCCGACTTCAATATCGTTCATGCGATATTCAAAGTCGATTTCGGCAAGGCACTTTTCCCACTCGTTGTTGGCGAGTCGCCGTGCAAGGCCGCGCGTGACAGGATTCATCCATGTCTCGACCGTGGGATAGGCCTTCAGCTCCGTCATACGCTTGCGTGTATTTTTGCTGAGTGCAGTACC
>JAUIEG010000723.1 GCA_030428745.1 Alphaproteobacteria bacterium | reverse complement strand
GTGACGCGCCGCCTCAGAAGCGATTTTCGCGCCGGCGGGCGCCTCGCCTCGCGGCCTTTCCGCTGGCGGGCGTCGTTTACGGCCAGCCTCAGCGTTCTCGGCGTTATTCTCGCTTCGGCGCCTATTCTCCTGGCGCCGGCCGAAGCCTTCGCTGCTTTCGGGGTGCAGATTCTCGCCCTCACCGTCATCGCGTCTTTCGTAACGGCGCTGATGCTTTCAGCGCATCTGCCGAGCGCGGCGGCGCTGGCGCTTCCGGGCGCCGCCTTTGCGGTGCTGACTGGCCTTCGCGCGGGCGACGCAGGACTTCTCGGCGGCGGCGTCGCTATCTCGCTGCTTAGCATTTCCGGGCTCTATCTCGCCAATCGGTATCTCGAAAAGTCTGCGGCGAAGCGCTATCCGCGCACATCCTTGCTCCGCCGAGAAGTGGAGCGCCGCGCAGGATCCGCCGTCACAGCGCCGGGAACGCATCACGCTGCGCAAGCCTGATCGCGCTCCCGACATATTATCGTATTTTTAACACTCTATTTAGCTGCTGCAGCATTTTGTGCAGCGCTCAAGGCCTTATATCGCAGCAGCGTGATTTCACGCGGTTTTCGTTAGACATTTTCAAAGCCTTCACGTTATGACGGCGAAAAATTCTGATCGCAAAGGACGCGATATGCCTGAGGGCTTTATCACCGACACAGACAGCCGAATCCTTGAAGACGTCATTGCGCTGGCCGAAAAGAAAAAGGCCGGCGATATCGATGAAAACGGCGTTTTGGCGCCCGCCTTCAAAAGCTATCTTGAGCAACTCGTTCTTTACGCCACCGGTGAAGACAAGATCTGGACCGAACCGCAGGCGCTGCTCAATCGCGCCAGCGCCGCATGGAAACATGCGCAGACACGAAAGCCCGACGAAAGCAGGATATCCCTCCGCATTGAGGAAGGAAAAAGCTGGACCGAACGGCGCATGGTCCTCGACATCGTCACCGACGACAAACCGTTTCTCGTTGACTCGATTTCCGCAGCGCTCGCCGATCACGGCAAGCCGGTGAGCTTTTTCTCCAACGCGGTTGTCGCCGTCGCGCGCGACGCAAAAGGCAAACGCGACCCGAAGGCGCCGCAGGCCGCTTTCCGGGAATCCATGATCCATGTGGAAATGGATCCGCCGGTTGCAGAAAACGAACTCGAAGCGCTGCATGACGAGATCAGCGCCGTTTTGAATGACGTCGCCATCGCGGTCGAAGATTGGGAGCCCATGCGCGCGCGTCTCGGCGCCTGCATCGCGCAGCTCGAACGCTCGCGCCTTCCCGGCGTCAAGGCCGATGAACAACGCGAGGCCGTGCAATTCCTGAAATGGCTTTGGGACAATCGCTTCGCCTTTCTGGGCGTGCGCCATTTCGACAAGGTCGGTGAAGGCGACGACATCCAGCTCGCCGTCGATGCTGACCGGGATCTCGGTATTTTGAGAGCGCCGGAACGTCAGGTTCTGCAATCGACCTTTCAGCCGGACGGCAAGCTGTCGCCGGCGGTCGCTTCTTTCCTTGCCTCCAAAGAGCCGATCCTGGTCGCTAAATCGAGCACCAAGTCGCTCATCCACCGCCGCGTCTACATGGATTATGTGGCGGTCAAGAATTTCGCGCCCGACGGGACCGCGATCGGCGAAGATTTGTTTGTCGGCCTGTTCACCGCTGAAGCCTATAACCGCCCCGCGTCAGACATTCCGCTGGTGCGCGCCAAAGTTCATGCAGTGCTTGAGAACACCGCCTTCACCCCCGGCGGACACAACGAAAAAGCGCTCGTCAACATTCTTGAGTCCTGTCCGCGCGACGAACTCTTCCAGGTCGATGTCGAAACACTGACAGAAATGGCGCTTGGCATTCTGCGCCTGTACAAGCGCCCGCGCGTCAAGCTGTTCATGCGCCGCGATCGGTTCGATCGCTTCATCTCCGCAATGCTGTTTGTGCCCCGTGATCGCTTCAATTCCGAAGTTCGCGAACGCACTGCGC
>JAUIEG010000722.1 GCA_030428745.1 Alphaproteobacteria bacterium | reverse complement strand
CATCATTCATGCGCACCTTCTCGCCGACCCGCCCGAAGGCGAGAAAAAGGATGACGATGATGCGCGTCAGATCCGAATTCTCGATAGCCTGCCGCGCATCACCATTAAAGCGTTTACGATCGACAATTTTGAAACTGCTATTAACGGGGCCCAGCATAAGCTCAGCGCGAAAGGGTCACTCCATCTGGACGGGCCCGATATCGCGATCTTTCTCAACGCCGAGAGCGATACTGGCGCCGATCAGACAGCCATCGCCTTCGCCAAATCACCGGAAACGGAGCACTTCACGCTCGATGCGAGCATCTTCGCCGACACCGGCGGCGCGATCGCATCGCTTCTTGGACTGAACGGCGCGACCGAGCTGCGCGCCTCAGGCGACAGTCCGGTAAACGAAGCCGTCATCACCATCGACGGCAATGTCGGCTATTACGGCGCGATCAGCGCCGAACTCGCAGGCAGTTTCGATAATTTTGACGGCGCTGACATTAACGCCGTCATTGAGCCGGGCGAACGCTTCGACGGCGTTAGAGAGCTCGCCGGCCCTGTCTCTATTTCTACACGTTATGACGCCAACAAGGATGGCGGTGCGCTAACGGTCAAAGGCCTTTCCACTGTCTTTGCGGAAATCGAAGGCCATCTCGACTGGCGAGCGCCGCGCGGCTTTGTTGAACGGCTCAATGTCGACCTCAACGCCGTGCTCGCAGAAGGCTATCAGCCGACGGTGCAGGAAATCGCCGGCCGGGAGCTTAATATTAAAGGCGCGCTCGACTGGCGCCGCAACGACTACCGGCTAGACGCCACCATTGCCGGACCGCTGGCGACGCTGAGCGTCGAGGATGGCCGCACGGATCTCCGCAATGTCGTTTCCGGCAATACGCGGCTCAATGCTGTCGCACGCGCTGATAGTGAATTCTGGCTGCAAAACGGGATCACGCTCACGACACAGATCGACATCAATTTCGACGACGCTGTCCGGCTTGATAACACGACGGCGACAACCGGCGATGGATCGCGTTTCACAGGCGAAGCCGCCTATGGCCTTGTCGACGACGCGCTCTTGTTCAATGGCGACATCTCCCTGACCCCGGCCTTTACAACGCTCGTGCTGCCAGGAATGACGCCGCAGGGAAATATCACCGGTGATGTAGCGCTTTCCGGCCCCCTTGACCGTTTCACCTTGAAGACGGCTCTCGAAACGCCGGCGCTCCAAGTCAAAGACGGCGCCTTGCCCCCCATGAATATTACGGCCGCGCTGTCTGGTCTGCCGCGCCTTCCCACTGGCGACATCACCGCACGGGCCAGCAATAATGCGCCGCGCCGTCTCAGCGCACAGCTTCGCTCCTCCGAAGACGGCACAATCCGCATTCCCGCGCTCTCCTATGGCGGGCGGGGATTTGCACTGGACGGATCGGCGCAGATCAACCCCGACCGTCAGACCGTCAATCTTGACCTGAAATATGAGGGTGAAGACGACGCCGAACCGTGGCCCGGCGTCAAGGCGCAAGGCGCGGCGAGTGCCAAAGGCGTTCTGTCCCGGGACGGCGCGCTCAACCGGATGAACGCCACAGCAGACTCTTTTGCTGTCAACGATTTTACCGTTTCCGGTCTGAACCTCACTGCGGAAGGCCCGCCGGGCGCCGTCCGCATACGCATAGAAGCGGCTCAATTTGAAAGCCCCCAGGCCGGTGTCGCCACAGATGTTGCGATCTCCGGCGTCGCGAACGCCAGCGGCGCGCCGACCCTCGCGCTCAACCGCTTTGAGGCTGTTCTGCAATATAATCAGGCGCGGCTCATTGAGCCGGCGCAGTTCGATTTTTCTGATGGCGTGAGCATCGACAATCTCCGCCTTGCCTGGGGCCGCAATGGCGCAATCGCACTTGACGGGGCGTTCAGTCCAACACATTGGCAGGCAGAGGCGCTGCTGACGGATGTGACGATCCCCGGCGCCGACGGCCAGATCACCGGCCGTTTCAATCTCGATACCGACGACAGCACAAC
>JAUIEG010000044.1 GCA_030428745.1 Alphaproteobacteria bacterium | reverse complement strand
CAATCCATACGATTACTGAGTTTGTAAACAGTCCGAGCTGGCTTGGCCTCGGCCGGCGCGTCACCGGTGTTGAGCGGATCACCAAGGCGGATGCGCATGCGACCGCCTATAGTCCGTCGCATTTTCTGACGCGCCATCTTGATCTGGGCGACGATCGCGAGCGCCGCGCGGCTTATGTTCTCGGGATGACAAAAGACTGGCAGCCTGACTGGGGCGGGCTTTTGTTATTCCTGAATGAAAAGCAGGACGTCACCGAAGGGTATCTGCCGCGCTTTAACGTGCTGACCATTTTCGACATCAAATACCTGCACACCGTTACGCAGGTGTCGAGTTTCGCCGGCGGCGTGCGCCGCGCCGTGACCGGATGGTTCCGGGATGATCCGCCAGTAAAAGGGTAGCCAACGCCGACAGTCAGGTCAGGTCGTGTTTCCTCACGAGGCCGCGCATCTGGTCATAGGTGAGGGAGAGCGCGTCGGCGGCCTGTTTCTGACTGCCGCCATGGGCGGCGAGGGCTTCAGAAACCAGCATTTTTTCTATGCCGTTGAGATGGTCACGCAAGTCATAGCGGGCGCCGGGAGCTGATGCGGGCGCTGGTTGTTCAAGCGTTAGCGGCTCGTGACGGTTTTCAGCCAGCGGTCCAAATGCAGCTTCGAACGGATCGAGCACGATATTGTCAATGGGGCCTTCGCCATCAAGCTCCGCCCAGTGAAAGACGGCCCGTTCCGCCGCATTCTTCAGCTCACGGACGTTTCCAGGCCAGCTGTGGCTTTTCAACGCCATGGCGGCTTCCGGTGAAAAGCCGGGAAAAGGGATTCCTAACTCGCCGGCCGCCGCGCTGGCGAAATGCGCGGCCAGAAGCATGATGTCGTCCTGACGTTTGCGCAAAGGCGGCGCCGCGACCACATCGAAGGCGAGGCGGTCGAGCAGGTCGGCGCGGAATTCGCCATTTTCCGCTTTTACCCGCAAATCGATATTGGCGGCGGCGATGATCCGGACATCGGCGATACGTGTTTCTTCGCCGCCGATGCGCTCATACTCGCCATATTCGATGACGCGCAGCAGCTTCTCCTGAACACGTAAGGAAGCTGAGGCAATCTCGTCGAGGAACAGGGTGCCGCCTTCTGCGCGTTCGAACCGTCCCTGGTGGCGTTTCGTGGCCCCGGTGAAGGCGCCGGCCTCATGGCCGAAAAGCTCGCTTTCCAAAAGCGTCTCGTTCATGGCGGCGCAATTGACCTTCACCAGCGGCCCGCCCCAGCGCCCTGAGAGGAAGTGGATACGCGCCGCCAGAAGCTCCTTGCCGGAGCCGCGTTCGCCCATCACCAGCACGGAGCGCTCGACCCCTGCGATACGCGAGGCATGATCCAGGGCGTCCAGAAAGGCGCGGGACTGGCCGATGAGTTCAGGGGGTGATGGTTGCGCCGCCATAGGTGAAAAATACCGCTAATCAATGGGAAATAATACCAATATATTGGTAATTATCACCTTAATATTCAACCGGGACCCGGCGCGGAAAATTATTATTCCAGTAAAAACAGCATCTTACAGCTTCTGTCCGAACTTGGCACGGCTTTCGCAATAGAAGGGGCAGACGGGGTTAATCAACAACCCAAACCGCTAAGGAGACCGACAAGATGAGCCGATACTCAAGATACGAAGACCGTGATTGGGAAAGCCGTATGCATTACGCCCTTCGCGGCCGCGCCGGCTTTGCCTGGGGCGCGTTTTTCCTCGGTTTCATTCTCGGCGGCATCATTTTTTAGGAGTTCGACCCATGGGCGTTTTTTCCCGACTGAGCGACATCATCAATTCCAACATCAATTCCATGCTCGACAAGGCGGAAGACCCGGAGAAGGTCGTGCGTCTGATCATTCAGGAGATGGAAGACACTCTCGTCGAGGTCCGCTCTAACGCGGCCCGGGCGCTGGCCGACCGTAAGGAAGTCACCCGCAAGAAGGACGACTTTGAACGCCGCGCCAATGAGTGGGAATCGAAAGCGGAACTGGCCATCGCCAAAGGCCGTGACGATCTTGCTCGCGGCGCCGTGGCGGCCAAACGCAAGGCTGAGGAGATGATTGGCCTGCTTGAAAGCGAGCTGAAGGCCATCGACGGCACTGTCGACAAGACCAATGACGATCTTTCGCGGCTTCAGGCGAAACTGAAAGAGGCGCGCGCCAAGCAACGCTCCCTCGAAATTCGCCGCCACGCCGCCTCGGATAGCGTCCGCATCAACCGGCAGGTCAATGACGGCCGTATCGAAGAGGCGCTTGCCAAATTCGACCGCTATGAGCGCCGGATCGATGAGCTGGAGGCGGAAGCCGAAAGCTGGGCGCTCGGACGTCCGCGCACGCTGGAGCATGAATTTGCTGAGCTTGAGGCGGAGGATGCAGTGAACGCCGAACTCGAAGCCTTGAAAAAGAGGGTCGCAAACCGCACCTCCACATCAGGGCAAAATTAAGGCAAGGGCAAAGGGGCAGATCCCATGGAAGACGGATTTATGGCAGTCGCAATCGTAGCGATCATCTTTGTCGCTTGTCCTGCGGTGTTCATGCACTACCAGGCCGAACTGAGAAAGACGAAGTCGATCTCTACGGACGATGAGCGGCTTGTGGATGATCTCTGGAAGACCGCGCAGCGTCTTGAGCGCCGTGTGGACGCCCTTGAGACCATCCTCGACAAGGAAGCGCCAGACTGGCGCAAGGATTATCCGGAGCGTCCCCATGCCTGAACATCATCACCATCATCATCACTGGCGCGATCGTGACAGCTACGCCTATCGCGCCGGTCAGCCTGGGCCGGGCCCGAATTTCCACCGTCTGCGGAGGAATACGCGGCGCGGAAAGATTGCGGGCGTATGCGCAGGTTTCGCCGAGTATTTCGGATGGAATTTGAAGTGGGTGCGGATCATCTCAATCCTCGCAACCGTGTTCTTCTTTCCGATGCCGGCGATCGCCTATCTCGCTGCGGCGGTGTTTATGAAAGCTGACACCGATTTGCCGCCGCAAACGGACTTCCGCGACGAAGAGTCAGAACGCTTCTGGCGCACTTTTTCGACGCGGCCCAAAGCGACGTTTTCTGAATTGAAACACCGGTTCCGGGCGCTCGACGCACGCATCGCCGATCTTGAATATGCGGTGACGTCAAGCGAGTACGGCCTGAGAAAAGCGTTTAACGACCTCGAACGCGGCGCCTGAACCAAAAAAGCCAACTGAACGACTTCAGTTAAGAAAGATGCCCGTGCTGCGGGCGGAGACGGGGAACGTGCATCTTCATTGCACGGACAAGGAGAGAGACATGACCATGTTTGCGATAATTGCGAAAGGGCTCGTGATGATTGCTCTCGCCGCTGCGGCGTTTATCGCGCTCGCCATCGCGATCGGCTATGAGCCGGCGGCGGCGAAATCGGCGGCGCAATGTGAGACCAAACCAGCGCCGGCCTGCCTTTTCATGATCCTGTAGGGCCGTCAGCCGGTTGTGGGGCGAGGCGGCCTGAGTTCGACCTCATACTTGCCGCGGTGACCGGCGCCGACTAACATTCCCGTCAACATCAGAGCCGGATGACGGCTCCAGCGAGGACGCGAATGATGAGTGACGGTAAGGGCGCGGGAAGCGCTGGCGGCGAAGACCGTCAAAAACGTGAAGAGACGGGGCGCAACAACAAGCCGTCTTCAAAATCCAAAGGAAAGAAATCCGGATCTCGTAGCGGCCGGCGTCGAAGCTCGGTGCGGCTCGCGGCGCTTGACCTTGGCACGAATAACTGTCGCTTGTTGATTGCGTCGCCACATCGTCACGGGTTCCGTATCGTCGATGCGTTTTCACGGATTGTTCGTCTCGGAGAAGGGCTGTCGCAAAGCGGCGTCCTGTCTGAAGCGGCGATGGGACGAACGATATCTGCTCTTAAAGTCTGTGCGGATAAAATAGATCGTCGCGGTGTAACGCATCTGCGCTGCATCGCCACGCAAGCTTGTCGCGGCGCCGATAACGGAGCTGAATTTCTCGATGCGGTCACGCAGGAAACCGGGCTGACATTCGACATCATCACCACGGAAGAAGAGGCGCGGCTCGCCGTCGCCGGATGCGCTGATCTTCTCGATGAGGGCGTTGAAGCGGGCCTTGTTTTCGATATTGGCGGCGGCTCCACAGAGCTTTCCTGGGTGCGGCGCAGAAATGGCGCAACGGAGATCGCCGCCTGGACATCGCTGCCTTTTGGCGTTGTTTCAATCGCCGAAAAATGGGGCGGGCGAGAGATGAGCGCCGAAACCTACGCCGCCGTGGTGGAGGATGTGCGCAAGTCCGTTGAGGAAATTGGCGATCCCGCCGGCATGAAGAGCATTTTTCAAAATGACAGAGCGCATCTTCTCGGCACGTCGGGCACGGTCACGTCAATTGCCGGCGTTCATTTGGGATTGTCACGTTATCGTCGTGACCAGGTGGACGGGCTCTGGCTCACGATTGAAGAAGCAAAGGTGGTGACGTCGAAACTGTGCGCCATGAATTTTTCGGAACGTGCGAGTGAGCCTTGCATTGGCGAAGAACGCGCCGATCTTGTCGTTTCAGGCTGCGCCATTCTCGAAGCGTTACAGGCCGAATGGCCTGCGCGCCGCATCCGTGTCGCTGATCGCGGTTTGCGTGAAGGCGTTCTTGCTGATCTTGCAAGGCAGGCGAAGTCGTCTCGTCGGCATTGATCGAGAAAAATTGGGTGCGGGGAGAGGATTTGAACCTCTGACCTTCAGGTTATGAGCCTGACGAGCTACCGGGCTGCTCCACCCCGCGCCAACTTCGCAGATCGGTTCCAAACAGGATGATCTGACGGGCCCGCCGCGTTTGGATGGGCGCATCCGGCGCGCCCCACGAACGGGAGAGCGGGGTATAGCGAAGCCGGACGGGGGCCGCAAGGGCCGCCAGCCGATTATTTTTCTTCATCTTTTTCGGGATTTTTCGGCGTTTCAGGGGGCTTCCGGCAGGTCCGCCGCGGTTTCCTTAACGAGCATGTCCACGACCTTGATCAACGCTTCGGCGTCGTCTGCGCCGTCCGCGCGCGCTTTGGCGAACAGCTCGACCTGACGACAGGCGCTGGTGCCCCGCTTCAGGATCGTTCGCGCATGCTGAATCTCTTTGAGACAGCCGAGCGCGACGGCGTCTTCGGTGATGATTTCGATGATCTCTTCGATCAGCGATCCGAAAGGCAGGCATTCCCCGCGGCCAAGGTCGATCATGCTCTTGCTGCAGCCATATCGTTGGGCGCGCCAGCGGTTTTCCTCGATCATGATGCGCGGATAAATTCGCCAGCGCATGTTTTTCTGTTTGATGCGCGCCAGCATGCGCAGGATCGACTGATAAAACGCAGCAATACAGAGGGCGTCTTCAAGGCGTGTGCACACATCGGTGACGCGCATTTCCAGCGTTGGGAAGCGCGCGCTTGGGCGCATATCCCACCAGAGCTTTGAAGAATCCTCCATCACGCCAGCATGGATCAGGCGTTCGATCATGCGCTCATATTCCGACCAGCTCTCATAGCGGTCGGGAATGCCCGTGCGCGGCATGGAGTCGAAGATGCCGAGACGTGAACAGCGCATCTGCATGTCATGACCGCCCCAGAATGGTGACGACGTGGACAGCGCGAGAAGATGCGGCAGGAAATAGCGCGTCTGGTTGAGGAGATCGATGCGCAGTTCCTTGTCTTCGACGCCGGCATGCACATGCATGCCGCAGATCAGCATACGGCGGATGGCGCCGCCCATATCCGCATCGAGAAGATCGTAACGCGGCGCTGCTGTGTGTTTCTGCCGGCCCCATTGCGCAAAGGGGTGTGTGGAGGCCGCCATCAGTTGCATGCCGTGTTTTTCAGCGGTGTTGATGATCGCGGAGCGCAGCGCCGTCAGGTGGTGACGGGCTTCGGAAATATCGGTGCAGACCGGTGTGCCGATTTCCACCTGACATTTCAGGAATTCCGGCGTCACCCGCTCGCCCAACCGGTCCTTACAGTCTTTCATGAAATCGGGAGAGGGCTCCGGGACGAGGTCGCGGGTCTTTGGATCGATGAGAAGATATTCTTCCTCGACCCCTAACGTCAGCGCAGGCAGCATGAGCCAGCCTCCCGTTTATTCCTGCCGTCTCACCCTAAGAGACGATCTTGCGCACTCCTGCAGCGATAAGATCCGCCATCTCGGCGACGCCCTCATTGTCCGAGATCAAATCCTGGCGCACCTCCAGAGTGATATGGGATAGTGACCGGGGTCCGATATGGCGGTCAACGGAATAATTAAACCGGCGCGCGTCATAGGGCTCATTGTCCCCGATGCGCCAGTCGGTTTCCCGTTCCAGATGGTTAATCATTTCGCGGGCGGAGGGTTCGTCCTCGCGCCAGAGAAGTCCTGCGGCCCACGGACGGTCTTCGGCGGCGCCCATCAGGCGGTTCGTGAAACTGTGAACCGAGATGACAAAGGGCTCTCCGCAGGTTGCGATGAAGTCATCAAGCGCTGCGTCCATGAGGTCGTGATACGGAATATGGAACTGGTCGATGCGGGCCTTGCAGTCGTCATCGCTCAGCATTTGATTGCCCGGGATCGGAATCTGATCGCTTGTGGGGGGGATAATGTCCTGAGTCCCAATCGCCCGATTGGGATCGATGATGAGGCGAGAGAAGCCGCAGCGAAAAAGTGTTCCTTGAAGCCGTTGAGCGAGGCCGGCGGCGAGGGCGCCGGCGCCGATATCCCACGCGATATGCGTTTTGAGAATATCCTCGGGCAAGCCAAGGCAATTGAGCGCGGCCGGTATGGCGTTTGAGGCATGGTCGCAGAAGATGAAAACCGGCGCCGCGCCGAACTTTTCCAGATGGGCTATCTCATGCTCGCTCATGATGTAAGCATATCGTGATTGCGGAGAAGGGGAAGGTTGTTGATCCCCCTCGTCATCCGGCGCTGCTGCGCCGGCTGACACTCCCCCTTTTCAAGGGGGAGAAAAGACGCCGAATATTCTTTTCCTCCCCTTGAAAAGGGGAGGTGGTCCGAAGGACCGGAGGGGATCAGCAAATAACTTGAAGCTGCAATTTCAGCTTTCAATAATCTCCACCGCGCCTTTTTTGAGTTTCAGCGCGATTTCGCCGCGTTTCAGGCGCAGGGCCGCTTCGCCATAGACGTCGCGGCGCCATCCCTTAAGGGCGGCGACATCTGCGTCGTCATCGAGCGCTATGGCTTCGATGTCGGCGCTCGATGCGATCAGCTTAGGCGCGACATGGAACGCCTCGCATTGACGTTTGAGGAGCACTTTCAACAGCTCCACCACATCGGCCGGCGCTTTTTCTTTCTCCACTTTTTCGATTGCCGGCAAGTTATCGCGGGGTATCTCCACCCCTTCTGTGATCGCTTTAACGATGGCTGCGCCAGACCTTGAACGCTCAAAGCCTGAAGGTATTGACCGGGCGCGGGCGAGGGATTTGGCGTCTTTCGGCTGGAGGCGGGCGAGTTCGAAAATAGATTCGTCTTTAAGAACGCGGCTGCGCGGCGTGTCTTTGGTTTGCGCCTCGCGTTCACGCCATTCGGCGAGCTTCATGACGGCGCCGATTTCTTTGGGCCGCACGCCTCTCAACTTCAGCCGTTTCCAGGCGTTTTCGGGCTGCACATGATAAAGGTTCCCGTCATTGAGGGCCTTCATTTCTTCCTCAACCCAGTGCCGGCGCTCACGCTTCTCAAGAGTTTCCGTGAGGAGCGGGAAAGCGTCGCGCAGATGGGTGACATCGGAGAGCGCATAGGCGAGCTGGGCGTCGGTCAGCGGACGGCGCGCCCAATCGGTAAAGCGCGAGCCCTTGTCGATCTTCGCTTTCAAAAGCGTACGCATCAGCGGCTCGTAGCCAATCTGGTCGCCGAAGCCGCAGGCCATGGCGGCGATTTGCGTATCAAAAAGGGGCGCCGGGACATCGCCGATGAGCCGGTAAAAGATCTCGAGATCCTGACGGGCGGCGTGAAAGACCTTCACCACCTTTTTGTCGGTCATCAATTCGAGAAAGGGCGACAGGTCGAGCTTGTCGGCGAGGGGGTCGATAATAGCCTCTTCGCCTTCGGCCGCCGCCTGAATAAGGCAGAGGATCGGCCAATAGGTCTTTTCCCGCATGAATTCGGTGTCGACCGCAACAAAGGGCTGTTCGCGCAGCGCCGTGGAAAACCGGGCCAATTCGTCTGTGGTGGAGATAACTTGCATGACGGGCGCTTCTATCGGCGCGCGAGGGCCCCTGCAAGCGCCCTTCTGCGCTCCAAAAAAAGGTGCGGCTGGCATTGATGGCGGCGGGCGGGGCCGTCTGTGGAAAATCAGCCGGTCCAGCCGGGATTGTTAACCCTTTTTGTCAAGCGTGCTTTACACATCTCGGTTGTATCGGTCTGAAGGCCTGCCCGTGCCCCATCGCTGTCCGGTTCAGGCCTGGAGCGGCCTTGACATTGCATGGCGCGTTCGCCACTCCGGCGCGACTAATTTCAGTGGGGAATAGAATGCACGCCTATCGTAGCCACACCTGTGGACAATTGCGCAAAACCGAGGTTGGCGAGACGGTTCGCCTGTCGGGTTGGGTCCATCGCAAGCGCGACCATGGGGGCCTCCTCTTTATCGATCTGCGCGACCATTACGGGCTGACCCAGCTTGTCGTGGAGCCAGAAGCGTCTTTCTTCGCCGAGGTGGAGAAAGTCCGTCAGGAAAGCGTGATTATGGTCGACGGCCGGGTCGTCGCCCGGGACGCCGAGGTCGTGAATCCGAACCTGCCCACAGGTGAGGTCGAAGTTCGTATTGATTCCTTCGAGGTGCTGTCCAGCGCGGACGAACTGCCGCTGCCGGTCTTTGGCGAGCCGGATTATCCGGAAGACATCCGGATGACTCACCGTTATCTCGATCTGCGCCGCGAGACCCTGCACCGGAACATCATGGTCCGCTCACAGATCATTAGTGAAATCCGCGGCGGTATGGAGAAGGCGGGCTTTACTGAGTTCCAGACCCCGATCCTGACAGCGTCATCGCCGGAAGGCGCGCGCGACTTTCTCGTGCCATCGCGTCTTCATCCCGGAAAATTCTACGCGCTGCCTCAGGCGCCGCAGATCTTCAAACAGCTCATCATGGTCTCGGGCTTCGATAGATATTTCCAGATCGCGCCTTGTTTCCGCGATGAGGACGCCCGCGCTGACCGGTCGGCGGGCGAGTTCTATCAGCTCGACCTCGAAATGAGCTTCGTCGAGCGTGAAGACGTTTTCGATGCGGTCGGGCCGGTGATGGAGAACACGTTCAAAGCGTTCGCCGGCGAGCGCAGCGTGACGAAATATCCGTTCCCGCTGATCCCATTCGATGTGGCGATGCTGAAATACGGCACGGACAAGCCGGACCTTAGATGCCCCATCGAAATGCATGTGGTGTCGGATCATTTCCGCGGTTCGGGCTTCAAGATTTTCGCCCAAATCCTCGACGCCGATCCGAAAAACGAAATCCGGGCCATCCCGGCGCCGGGCGGCGGCAGTCGCGCCTTTTGTGACCGCATGAATTCCTTCGCGCAGAAGGAAGGCTTGCCGGGCATGGGCTACATGATCTTCGATGAAACGGAAGTGAAAGGCCCGCTCGCGAAAAATATCGGGCCGGAGCGCGCTGAAGCCGTGCGTGCGCAGCTTGGCATGAAGGCAGGCGACGCAGCCTTCTTCCTCGCTGGCAAGCCGGAGGATTTCCTGCCGGTCGCCGCGAAAGCTCGCGTCGTCATCGGCGAGGAGCTTGAGCTGACGAATAAAGACCGGTTTGAACTCGCCTGGATTGTCGATTTCCCTATGTATGAATGGGATGAGGAGAACCAGAAGGTCGAGTTCGGTCACAACCCGTTCTCCATGCCCCAGGGCGGTCTTCAAGTGCTGGAAGCGGCGGCGAGCGACGAAGAAAAACTCGCCATCAAGGCCTATCAGTATGACCTCGTCTGCAACGGGTATGAGCTTGGTTCAGGCGCGATCCGGAACCATCGTCCCGATATCATGTATAAAGCATTCGATATCGCCGGTTACGGCAAGGAGGTCGTTGAGGATAAATTCGGCGGCATGCTCAACGCCTTCAAATATGGCGCGCCGCCCCACGGTGGATGCGCCATGGGTATTGAACGGATTGTCATGCTGCTCTGCAATCAGGCGAACATTCGCGAAGTGACGATGTTCCCCATGACGCAGCAGGCGGAGGACCTCTTGTTGCATGCGCCGATCGAAGCATCTGATCAGCAATTGAAGGATGTCCACATCCGTGTGGTCATGCCGATCACAGAAAAGAAAGACTAATGGGCGCAGCCCTGAAGGAAAAAAATGGTCAAGATCTCAAGCGATTTCGACAGCGGTAATATCATCTGCAAAAATGCTGAAGATTCGTCGAACATAGAGCTTGAGATCCGGCCCGACGGCAAAGCTAATTTCTTTCAATGGTTTTATTATTGCGTTGAAGGCGGCGAGGGAGAGAACCTTGTCATGCGCCTTACCAATGCTCACGGCGCCTCCTATCAGGGCGGGTGGAAAGATTATCGCGCGGTGGCGTCCTATGATCAGGACGAATGGTTTCGCGTGAACACCACTTTTGACGGGCGCGAGCTGACGCTCCGTCATGCGCCGGAAGCGGACAAAATCTGGTACGCCTATTTTGCGCCTTATCCGACGAGCCGCTACCGCACCTATATCGAGAACATCAAGGAATCGCCGGTGCTTTCACATGACGTCCTCGGCGAGACGCTGGACGGTCAGGAGATTCATTATTTCAAGGCCGGAGAGGGCCCGCGGCAGCTTTGGGTGATCGCGCGCCAGCATCCGGGCGAGACCATGGGCTCCTGGTGGATGGAAGGCTTTCTGGAGCGCCTTACGGATGAAGGCGACGCCGGCGCAAAAGCGCTTCTTGAAAAGGCGACGCTTCATATCGTGCCGTGCATGAATCTCGACGGCGCCAAGCGTGGACATCTGCGCACCAATGCAGCCGGGAAAGACCTCAACCGCGCCTGGCGGAACACGACCATGGAGGAAAGCCCGGAAGTCTTTCTCACGCGTGAGAAAATGCGCGAGACGGGTGTCGATTTCTTTCTCGATGTTCATGGGGACGAAGCGATTCCCAACAACTTCCTCGAC
>JAUIEG010000721.1 GCA_030428745.1 Alphaproteobacteria bacterium | reverse complement strand
GATCCCGTTTCAATTCTATTTCGCGCACCGGAATGAATATGGTCATTTCCTGACCTTCATCCCGGTCTGGACCTTCCTCTTCCTGCCCATGGCGATGACCCTGATCGGCAAGACCGAAGGGTTCTTGCGCGCCGTCGGGACATTGAGCTGGGGGCTAATGATCACGGTTTTCGCCTTGAGCCATACTGCGTTGCTGCTTTCCACTGATCGAAGCATCGCGGGGCCGGCGGGCGGCGCGGGGCTTCTTCTCTTCCTTGTGGCGCTGACGCAGTTCAACGATGTGGCGCAGTTCACCTGGGGGAAGCTCTTCGGCAGACACAAGATCGTCCCGAAGGTCAGCCCGAAGAAAACCTGGGAAGGATTTATCGGCGGGCTTTCCTCGACGATCATCGCCGCCGCAGTGGCGGGACCGTTTCTGACGCCCATGCCGTTTTATTATGCAGCCGTGGCCGGCGGGATTATCGCCATTGCCGGATTTCTCGGCGACATCACCATTTCAGCGTTCAAGCGCGATCTCGGCGTGAAGGATTCCGGCGGGCTCATACCCGGCCATGGCGGCATTCTCGATCGCGTCGACAGCCTCACCTATGCGGCGCCAGTGTTTTATCACGCCATGCACTTTTTCGTTTTTAGCGGGCGGGTGTGATGAGGAACTTTTGTCGGCGACTGCGGCGCAGCCTATCGATAAAACCAGCCAATCGCACCGTACGGGCAATCCAGGGGAATATCAGGTTATGACGGTAAACTGGGAAGCAATCTCGACCATTACCGACATCTTTGGGATCGTAATCATCGTTGCGTCCCTCTTCTATGTCGCCCGTCAGGTCCGGCAAAACACGGACGCCATTTTGACCAGCTCTCGGCAAGGCCTGCTTGATTCAGATCTCGGGTTAATCTCCGACTTTATGACTTTTTCCGTGGACCCTCATCTGGTTCGAGATGATGTCAAATTGACGTTGGAAGAAGAACGCAGATTCGCGTGGCTCCTCGTCAAGGCGATCAGAATAAGAGAGTTTGCATGGCATCAGTACAAGTCGGGGAACTTGGACGAGAAATCGTGGCAGTCCTATATGGCGCCAGTTCCGGAGATGTTTTCTACCAATCGCGCCAGGGCTGTTCTGAAGTTTTACACCGGGTCTCCCGAATTTGCGGCGGTGCTCGCTGAATGGCTGCCCGCCGGAGAGGGGGATTCTGCGTGGCAAGCCCGTCAGGCGACTCTGGATTTGATACAGGGCTTCCATTCAAGGCAAAGCGCAAAGAACGATTAGGCCGCGTGGAAATGACGGCATGAAACAATTTCTCCAGCTGACTTTTTTTGTTTTTATCGTGCGGCCGGTGCTGCTGGTCATTCTCGGCATGAATGTGCGTGGGCGCGAGAACCTGCCTGAAAAAGGCCCGGCGATTGTCGTCGCCAACCACAACTCCCATCTCGACACACTGACCCTGATGGCGCTGTTTCCGCTGAAGGATCTGCACCGCTTGCGGCCCGCGGCGGCGGCGGATTATTTCCTCGCCAATAAATGGCTCAAATGGTTTGCAGGGACGATCATCAACATCATCCCGCTCGCCCGCGGCGCGGTGCGCAGGAACCCGCTTGCCGATCTTGAAGCGGCCCTCGACCGGGAGGAAATCCTCATTCTTTTTCCTGAAGGCTCGCGCGGCGAACCGGAACAGCGCGCCGAGTTCAAGCGCGGGGTGGCCTATCTGTCGAAAGCGCGGCCGGATGCGCCCGTCTATCCGGTGTTCATGCATGGGCTTGGTAAGGCCCTGCCCAAGGGCAGTCTTATTCTCGTTCCTTTCACTTGCGATGTGATCGCCGGTCCGCCGATCAGATGGACCGGCGACGCCCAGAGTTTCATGGGCGAGCTGGAAACGTGCATGGCCGGTCTCGCCAGCGAGGGACATTTTCAGCCATGGGAGTAGGACTGGGCGGCGTAAAGGACCAGCGACTGTGGTTCGCGGCCGCGGCGCTCTGGGGTTTTGCGGAAGCGACGTTTTTCT
>JAUIEG010000720.1 GCA_030428745.1 Alphaproteobacteria bacterium | reverse complement strand
CGATGATGAACCCGAAAGCGTGAATTGGATAAGCAGGGTTCGGCGCAAGGATGACGTCGCCCGGCCCCGTGATCGCCTGCGCTAGGTTCGCAAAGCCTTCCTTGGAGCCAATGGTGGCGACAATTTCCGTTTCCGGCGACAGCTTGACATTGAAACGACGCTCGTAATAGCGGGCCATGGCGCGCCGCAAGCCGATGATGCCGCGCGAGGCGGAATAACGATGGGCTTTCGGATTGCGCGCCGTCTCGCACAACTTGTCGACAATATGGGCCGGCGTCGGCATGTCGGGATTGCCCATGCCGAGATCGATAATGTCGCGCTTTTCCGCGCGCAATTTCGCCTTCAGCTTGTTCACCTCCTCAAAAACATAAGGAGGGAGCTGCTTGATGCGGTGAAATTCTTCCTGAGTGCTCATGGCGATGCTTGTATCACTGGTTCTTGTTGGTTTTATGGTCACCGGCTTGTCCGGTGACAACAAGCCGCATTTCTAACCGATGCTCACGCTGATTTGGCCGCGCCTGCAATCGCCTTTTCGCGCGCGAGAATTTCGCGCGGTTCGATAACCCAGAATTTCGAGCGGGCGTTGGCCCAGTCATCAAGGATGTCCCGGGCTCTCGGCGAGCGTGTCTCGCGCCAATGCCGTTCAATAAGAGTGAGACATTCATTGTCGTCTTCACCGTCGTGGAAACCACGCAGCTCAACGCTTTCCGGGTTCACTAACGATTCAAAATCACCGGTGTCGTCGAACACATAAGCGCGCCCGCCGGTCATGCCCGCGCCGAAATTCGCCCCCACCTTGCCGAGGATCACCGCAACGCCGCCGGTCATGTATTCGCAGCCATTGGCGGAGCACCCCTCGATCACCGTGACGGCGCCGGAATTCCGGACCGCAAAACGCCCGCCGGCCCGGCCCGCCGCAAAGAGCGCACCCGCAGTGGCTCCATAAAGACAAGTATTGCCGATGATGGCGTCATTGGCGGTGGAATTCTGATCCGCTGGTCGAACCACAAGCGTGGCGCCGGAAAGCCCCTTGCCCACATAGTCATTGGCGTCGCCATCGACGATAATCTTGAGCCCGAAGGCGGAGAAGACACCCAGCGACTGGCCCGCCGAGCCTTTAAGACGCAGGGTCACATGATCTTCAGTCAGATCCTCAGGCTTGTAATTGCGCACAATGAAAGACGATGTGCGCGCGCCGATCGCCCGGTCGGTGTTCTTCACCGGATAAGAAAGCTGCACTTTTTCCCGGCGCTCGAAAAACGGCGCGAGGTCAGGCGCGATGCGCTGGTCAAGCGTATCGCCAACTTCTATTCGGCCCGTACGTGTGGAGCGTTTCGGCCGTTCGCCGGCGTCAACAAGCGTCAGGATCGGGTTGAGGTCGAGGTCGTCGAGATGCGGCGCACCGCGCGAAACCTGATCGAGTAAATCGGCGCGGCCGATAATCTCTTCAAGCGACGTCGCGCCAAGGCTTGCAAGAATTTGCCGTGTCTCTTCGGCAATGAAGGTCATCAAATGAACCACATGTTCGGGCAAGCCCGGGAAGCGCTTGCGCAGATCGTCATCCTGGGTGCAGACGCCGACCGGACATGTGTTCGAATGACACTGACGCACCATGAGGCAGCCAAGGGCCAGCAACGACACCGTGCCGATTCCGTATTCTTCAGCGCCCAGCATCGCAGCAATGACAACATCGCGGCCCGTACGGATGCCGCCATCGGTGCGAAGCGTCACGCCTTCGCGAAGATTGTTGAGCGTCAACACCTGATGGGCCTCAGCAAGCCCGAGCTCCCAGGGAGCGCCGGCGAATTTGATCGAGGTTTGCGGCGAGGCGCCGGTGCCGCCCACATTGCCGGAAATCAGGATGACATCGGCTTTTGCCTTCGCGACACCTGCGGCGATGGCGCCAATGCCTGACGCGGAGACAAGTTTCACGCAGACCCGTGCATCGGGATTGATCTGCTTCAGATCGTAAATGAGCTGCGCCAGATCCTCGATGGAATAGA
>JAUIEG010000719.1 GCA_030428745.1 Alphaproteobacteria bacterium | reverse complement strand
TCCGGCGCGCCGTCGAGGCTTTCGCTCTCAATGTGGATATCCGGGCCCCCAGGCTGGTCGAGGAACGGCCCGGCCGCTTCGCGCATCAGCGTATTCACGCTGAGCTTGTCATGCATCAGGTCCCCGGCGTCGCCGTGACGCGACAGCCGCCCGAGAATGTCCCTGCAGCGTTCGGCCTGACTGACGAGCAGGGCTGCGTCGTCGATGAGATCGTCTTCTTCGGGATAGGCGCGTTTGAAGTCGCGCAGCATTTCTTTTGCGGTGAGCTGGATCGTCGCCAGCGGCGTGCCGAGTTCGTGGGCGGCCGCCGCGGCGAGCCCGCCCAGCGCCGTCAACCGTTCTTCGCGGGAAAGCACGAGCTGCGTCGCCGCCAGTGCGGATCGCATTTGCGCGGATTCCGCCGCGATGCGGTGGGCGTAGGCGGCGAAGAAGGCGATTGAAAAGGAAAGCGCCGCCCAGACGCCGGCTTTGTAAACCGGCGCCAGGTCAAACGTTTCATCCGCATACCAAGGAATAGGCATGTGGTTGACCGCGAGAATGCTGACACCCGCGATGGCGAGCGCCGCGATGCCGATCGTAAAACGCAAGGGCAGAACGCTCGCCGCAATCGTGACCGGCGCAATGATCAGTGCAGAAAACGGGTTTTGTATGCCGCCGGTGAAAAACAACAAGGCGCACAGCTGGAGGATGTCGAAGGCGATATAAGCCGCCGCTTCGCGGTCGGACAGAAACCGTTGCGGGGAGAAGCGCAGCACCGTGAAAAGATTGAGCCAGGCGCTGGCGGCGATCGCGGCGAGGCAAAGCCCCAGCGGTGTTTGAAAGCCAAGGGCGAAATGCACGATGACGATCGCCACTGACTGGCCGAGGACCGCGAGCCAGCGCAGCGCCGTCAGCGTCCTGAGGCGCACCGGTCCGCGCAAGGCGTTCATGGCTTCCTGGGCATCCTGGTTTTCGGCGAGAGCATGCGGCATTCCGCGCTTTTAGCTTGTATGTCCTTTGAAAGGAAAGCTGCTAAGGAAGACGCAGCCCTACAAGTTCTGATCGGAGATCGGCATGAACCGTTTTCTCGCCCCCAAATTTCTTGCGAGCGGCCTGTTTCTTTTCGTTGCGGCCTGCGGCGGCGGCGAACCGGACGTCGCGATCCCGAAAGAAGGCGTCATCGCGCTTTCCAGTCAGTTCACGGGCGAGTTCGATCTTGTCGACAAGGCTGGAGAAACCGTCGCCGATGAAGATTTCGAAGGCAAGGTGATGCTGGTTTATTTCGGCTTCACCAACTGCCCCGATGTCTGCCCCGGCGATATTGGCGTGATGAGCGCGGCCCTGAACGAGCTTGGCGACGACGCCGACGAGGTGGCGGCGATTTTCATCTCTGTCGATCCGGAGCGGGACACGCCGCAGGCGCTGACGGATTATTTCGCTTTTGACCAGCGGATCACGCCGCTCACAGGTTCTGTGGAAGCCGCCGCGTCAGCCCGGCAGGCCTACAAGCTGATCGCGCAGAAAGAACCCCTGCCGGACAGCGCCCTTGGCTACACCGTCAATCATGGCCGGTTTTTCTATATCAATGACCGTTCGGGCCAGCCCCAGCACGCCATTGTCGGCGGCATAAGCCCGCAGGAACTGGCCGCCTTGTTGCGTCGGGAAATCCGGAAATAACGCCCGCGTCGGCCATTTATGATTAAAAATCAATAGGTTGAACGGCTTCCGCATTGGCCTGTGGAAGTTTACCAAACCGTCATAAATGATTGATTCCGCCCTGCAATAGGGCGCATAGTCCCGGCCTCTTTAGGCTTTTGCGCACTTTTTGTGCTATGCAGCATAAAACGGATAAGATGGGCTCTTAAGCCCCAGTAGAGTCAGGACGCGCCGCACCCCCATGTTATACACCGCTTACGAGCTTGCTTACGCCGCCGTTGCGCCTGCGCGCATCGCCGCCGGTGTGGGCGCCAAATTCTGGCGCTCATCCATGAACCCCGCCGCTGAGAGCTGGTTTGGCCGTTCCAC
>JAUIEG010000718.1 GCA_030428745.1 Alphaproteobacteria bacterium | reverse complement strand
CCGCGGCGTCGCTTTTCTAAAAGGTGCGCAAGCTTCCATCAGGAACGCTGATTGAAATCTTCGACACACTCGATTCGACGAGTGCTGAAGCGCGCCGCCGCGCCGAAGCCGGGGCGGGCGGTCCGGTCTGGATTCTAGCCCTGCGCCAGACTGCCGGCTACGGGCGTCGGGGGCGCCGCTGGGAGCAGGAGACCGGCGATTTTGCAGGCACGCTTTTTTTCAAGCCTCATGCGCCAATGGAGCGTTGGGGCGAGCTTTCCTTTATCATTGCGCTGGCGCTCGCTTCAGCGGTCGATGAATCGATCGGTGAAGACAAGATCACGCTCAAATGGCCCAATGACGTCTTGATTGAGGGCGGCAAATGCGCCGGCATTCTTCTTGAAAATCTCGGCAGCCACCTTTCCATCGGCGTCGGCGTCAACATGGTGACGGCGCCGGATGGCATGCCTTACGCTGTAGCGCGCCTCGTGGATTATATCACTCCGCCGCCAGGGCCTGGCGCCTTCGCCGCGTCGCTCGATGCGCATTTCTGGAAATATTACAGGCAATGGAAGACGGCGGGGTTTGCCCCAATACGGGACGTCTGGCTCGCCCGCGCAGGCGGGCTGGGGCGAACCATCACGGTCCGCCTGCCTAATCAGGAGTTGAAAGGCGTTTTTGAGGGGATTGATGAAACCGGCGCGCTTGTATTGCGCTCGGAGGCGGGAACGCGGACAATCGCGGCTGGCGATGTTTTCTTTTCGCCGCAAGGTCAGGAATAACGGCATGCTGCTCGCCATCGACGTCGGCAACACAAATTCGGTAATCGCGCTTTATGACAAAGGCGAGCCCGTTGCACAGTGGCGGGCGTCCACCTCGACCACACGCACTGCCGATGAATACGCCGTGTGGCTGGATCAGCTCATGGAATTCGCAGGCTACGAGCTTGGCGACATAAAAGAATGCATCATTTCAACGGTGGTCCCGCAATCGCTGTTTCATCTGCGCAACCTTTCGCGCCGCTATTTCAATTGCGAGCCTTTCGTCATTGGGCATGACAACATTCCGGGTGTTGAGGTTCGCATCATGAAGCCCTCTGAAGCCGGCGCTGACAGGCTCGTGAACGCAGTCGGCGCCTTTACGGCCCATGGCGGTCCGCTTGTCGTCGTCGATAGCGGCACGGCCACCAATTTCGATATTGTCGGCGCCGACGGCGGGTTTGAAGGCGGCGTTATTGCGCCGGGCATCAATCTTTCCATGCAGGCCCTGCATGAGGCGGCGGCGCGTTTGCCGCGGATCGCCATTGAAAAACCCGACAAAATTATCGGCACAGATACAGTCGGCGCTATGCAGACGGGCGTTTTCTGGGGGTATATCTCGCTCATCGAAGGGCTCCTTGCGCGTATCAAGGCGGAATATCCAACGCCGATGAAGGTTGTGGCGACGGGCGGCATCGCGTCTTTGTTCGAAGGGCAAACGGACGCTATCGACATCTTCGACCACGACCTCACCATTCGCGGGCTCTTCGAAATCTCGAAACGGCTGAAGGCGAAATAATGTCAAAGAAGGAGCTTGTTTTTCTGCCGCTCGGCGGTTCCGGCGAGATCGGCATGAATATGAACCTTTATGGCGTCGGCTCGCCCGCCAATCGGCAATGGATCATGATCGATTGCGGCGTCATGTTCGGCGACCTGACGACGCCGGGCATTGATCTCATTTGTCCCGATCCGACTTATATCCTTGAGGAAAAGGAGGCGCTTCATGGTCTTCTTTTGACTCATGGTCATGAAGATCACATCGGGGCTGTGGCGCTGCTTGCGCCGAAGCTCGGTTGTCCGATTTATGCGACACCTTTCACAGCCGCGTTGGTCGCGCGCAAGCTTGAAGAATATGACGTTACTGATGTGGAATTGAATGTCATTGATATGAACGCCCGCTTTGAGCTTGGGCCCTTTGATATTGAATATGTCACGCTTACTCATTCCATTCCCGAACCGAGCGGCGTTATCCTGCGGACGGAATTTGG
>JAUIEG010000717.1 GCA_030428745.1 Alphaproteobacteria bacterium | reverse complement strand
ATACGGAAACCTTCGCTGAGCAAGGCAAAACATTGACGGCGCTTAACGTCGCCCGTTTTTATATATCGGACGCGAACAATACCAATTCCATTTCCTACGCATCGCACATGGCGAAAGAAAACGCCCGGTCCTTGCGACATCTCATTTCCACGGAAAGCTGGCGGCAGGTTTCCGTGTTTCACAACAGCATCACAACGCTGCAAAGGCGCCGCTTCGCTCTCTCTAAGCTTTCAGAAATCTGCATGAGTTTGCGCGAGAGTTGTTTCACCTTTCGCGGCGTCATGGAGGCGACCTGTTATCGCGATGAGGTCTGGCGGTTCAACCAGCTTGGCGCCGCGCTCGAACGCGCCGACCAGGTGACCCGCCTGATCGACATCAAATATTTCCGCTTCGATCGCGACGACGACGATCAGGCCGCTCCACCCGACGTCGCCTGGTGGAACACGCTCTTACGCTCGGCCTCGGGCTATCACGCTTTCCAGCGGCGCTACTCTTTCAACGCTGACCCTTCGGACGCGGCGACATTTCTGCTCTGTGACCCCTACCTGCCAATGTCGGTCACGAATGCCGCTGAGATGGCTCTTTACCAGATTCACCGGCTGGATGAGGATTTCGACGCCGGCGCCGGTCAGGACATCAAACGGGCGGGCGCGGCCCTTAGAGAACGGCTGAAATCCCCGCCGGAGCGGCTTTCCGGACGCACCCTCCACCGTTATCTGGACCATGTCCAGCAAGAGATCATGGCCCTCGCCAACGCCGTCAATGACCGCTATTTTGCCCCCGCCTGAGGCGAGACCCCAAATTTCGCTGGTTAACAAACAATAAGACTGTTCTTACATATACAGTCACTGAAACACTTTATTGTAGTCAATTATGAGCGTCCCCACCCTCAATGTCAGCACCGACCTCTTGCAGGTTCGGCATGTCACCCGTTACCGCTACGCGAAGCCTGTTACGTTCGGGCCGCATCGCGCCATGTTCCGGCCCCATGAGAGCAACGATTTGCGGCTGACAGCGTTTGAAATCAATACAAACCCCAAGTCAGTCCATCATTGGCTCCACGATGTGTTTTCGAATTCAAAAGTCATCATGAATTTCGACGACGCACCGCCGTCAGAAACACTGGAAATCACCTGCGTCTTTAATGTCGTACGCAGCAGCGTTGACGTTCCTGTCTTTCCCATTGCTCATTCCGCACAACACTATCCGTTTGACTATCCGAAAGAACAAATTCCCGACCTGCTTGCGTTGATCAGGCCGGAATATGACCATCCGGAATCAGCGGTGAATGACTGGGCCAACAAGTTGAAACGCCAGGCCGGCGACAACACTTGGACAATCCTGACTACAATCAACAATACGATACATAAATCACTGGAGTACAAGCGCCGCGAGGAACCGGGCATTCAAGCCCCGCGACATACGCTGGAACTTGGGGCCGGATCCTGCAGAGACTTTGCAATATTGATGATTGAGGCCGTGCGCCAGCTTGGCTTCGCCGCACGTTTTGTCACCGGCTATTTGTACGATCCGGTTGCGAGCCAGAGCGGCGCGCTCCAGGGAACCGGCGCGACGCATGCCTGGGTGCAGGTTTTTCTCCCCGGCGCCGGCTGGATCGAATTCGATCCCACCAACGGACTTATCGCTTCGGGCAATCTCATTCGCACCGGCGTCGCCCGAACGCCGTCTCAAGCGATCCCCCTCGACGGATCTTTCCACGGCGCCGGCGACGCATTCATGGACATGGATGTCGACGTACAGATTCTTGCGCTGGCTCCCACGCTGAGAAGCTGACGGCGCGGAGCCCTCGGCAGCCCAGCCTGTGGCCCGTGCCCGGCACCCGGAATGCGAGACCTCGATTCAACCGCATGATCCGAGGCTTTGATAAGCTGACCATGGCGAGGCCTGGGACTACGCGCGGCTACGCCATGGTCAACAACCATCGGACGGCGGAATTTGATTTCCGTCGCCCGATGTTGTGCGCGTCTGAGGCTCCCCCTTTGTCA
>JAUIEG010000043.1 GCA_030428745.1 Alphaproteobacteria bacterium | reverse complement strand
GCGAGCTGAGTTGTTTCTTTATAACATCCACGCGCGATAACATTACTCCTTGTGCGGATTAGTCTTGTCTTGTGCATGGCTGAACTCCTATTTTCTGCGCCTAGGAAAGAGGAGTGCGTATGTCTCAAGAATCCCTCTCGTGGCGAGTTTCTTTAATCGTCATTATTCTGATGGGCTGGATGATTGCGTTCGGCGTTGCCCTACGCCTGCGCGGCGTCAACCCTAACGCCATCGCGGAACGCAACACCAACTGGATACAGCGGCTTTTAGTTGCCGGCGCCGGGCTTCTCGACTTGTACCTTGTTTTTCGTGCGCCCTTTCCTGTGCTTGATGATCTTGTCGTTGCGCGGCCTGCGCCTGCGCCTTGGGTTGCGCTCGGGGTTCTTATTCTCGGCGCAGTTATTATTCTCGCCAGCCAGGCGGGCATGGGGCGGTCTTGGCGGGTCGGCGTTCCGGCGGAAGATAACCATGTTGATGCGCTGGTGACGGCCGGGCTGAACCGATTTTCCCGCAACCCGGTTTACCTGGGGGTCATGACGTTTCTTGTGGGCGGATTTTTAGCAGCGCCGGGACCGCTGACTGCAGTTGCAGTGATTGTCAGTTTCATAGGCCTCACTATCATCATCCGTCAGGAAGAGCGTTATTTGCGCGGACGGTTTGGGTCGCAATATGACGCCTATGCGCGGCGCGTGCGCCGATGGATTTGAGGATCAGATGAGCGAAGAAAATCTTGCCGAAGCATTCAATCAGAACAATGCGCCCTTTGCAAAAAGGATGGGCGTGAAGATGACGCTGGTCACGAAGGACCGAATTGAAGGTGAACTATTGGTGACGCCGGAGCATTGCACTATCCCCGCGACGCTTCATGGCGGCGCGATCATGGCGTTCGCCGACAATATGGGCGGCATAGGGGCTTTCATGAACATGCCGCAGGGCTTTATGACGACGACGATTGAAAGCAAGACCAACTTCCTGCGCGCTGTGCCGGTCGGACAGACGGCGAAAGCGGTAACGACGCCGGTAAATCTTGGCCGCACGCTTCAGGTCTGGAAGACGGATATCTTTCGCGAAGACGGGAAACTTGCGGCTGTCGTAACGCAAACGCAGTTGGTCCGCGCGCCCAGAGAGTTAAAGCCGGGTTAGGTTGCCGCCAGCCGCGCAAGGCTTTTGAACTGATCGATGCTCAGCTCTTCGGCGCGTCTGGTTTCCTCAATTCCGGCAGTCAGCAACGCTCCGGAAACGTTGTCTCCAAAAACCGGTTTTAGAGATGACCGCAACATCTTGCGGCGCTGGGAGAAGGCCGCTTGCGTGACCTTTTCGAGCGCAGCAAGCGCCGGAAAAGCTTCCCGGGGTTGTTCGAAGATAACTACGGTGGAATCAACTTTCGGCGGGGGGGTGAAAGCGCGCGCCGGCAGGTTGAAAGCGCGCGAGGGAAGAGACGTCGTCTGCGAAATCACTGAAAGGCGGCCATAGGCTTTCGAGCCGGGCGCCGCGAGGATGCGGTCAGCGACCTCTTTTTGAAACATCAGCGCCATCACGGACCATAAAGCGGCGCCCGCTTTCAGCCATTTGATTAGAAGTTCCGTCGATATGTTGTAGGGCAAGTTTGCGACAATCTTGACTGGCGTCATCCCAGCCAGAATATCGAGTTCATTCGCGGCCAGCGCGTCGGCTTCAATTACGGAAAGCCGGTTTTCGAACGCAGCGGCTGTGTCGCTAAGGGCTTCGATGCAGCGGTGATCGCGCTCAATGGCGGTGACCTGCGCCCCGGTTTCGAGCAGCGCACGGGTAAGCCCGCCCGGTCCCGGTCCGATTTCGAGCACATGATCGCTATCCATTACTGAGGCGGCGCGCGCGATCTTCCGCGTCATATTGAGATCGAGCAGGAAATGCTGGCCGAGCGACTTCTTGGCGCCGAGTTCGTAGCGATCGATAATGTCGCGCAGGGGAGGGAGCGACGCGCTCATACGATGCGGCGCAAGGTCATGTCGGCGGCCATCTTGATAGCGGCGACAAGACTGTCAGCGCGGGCGGTCCCTGTGCCGGCGATATCGAGGGCGGTGCCATGATCGGGGGACGTGCGGATGATGGGAAGGCCGAGCGTCACGTTCACCGCATCATGAAAGGCTAGAGTCTTCGCAGGGATCAGCGCTTGGTCATGAAGCATGCAAAGCGCGGCGTCGTAGGTTTCGCGCGCTTCAGCGTGGAACATCGTGTCGGCGGGAAGAGGGCCGCGCGCATCAATGCCGACGGCTTTAAGTGCGGCGACCGCGGGCGCGATGATTGCGTCATCTTCGCGCCCCAGCGCCCCGGCTTCGCCGGCATGCGGATTGAGGCCCGATATGGCCAGACGGGGCTTTGGAACGCCAAAATCCTCGGCGAGGGCTTGCGCTGTTATCGTGGCGGTTTGGACGATCATGTCTGTGTTAAGCGTGCGCGCTGCATCAAGGACAGATTGATGAATGGTGACGGGGACGGTTTTGAGATCGGGCCCTGCAAGCATCATGACAGGACCACGCAGACGCCCCGTCGGCATTGAGGCGTCTTTTGTCAGGTCAGCGAGAAACTCTGTATGACCGGGAAATTTAAACCCCGCAGCGATGAGCGCTGATTTTTGGATCGGATTGGTGACGACACCCGACGCCTGACCAGCAAGAGCGAAGGCGATAGCGCGCTCAATGCTTTCAATGACGGCGCCAGCATTTGCCGACGAAGCTTTGCCAGGCGCTGCGGAGACAGGTTTTTCCAGCGGCAGAATAGGGAGCTTTTCGGCGAACGCTGGCGGCGCTTCACTTGGGTCTGTGATTTTTGCAATCTTATCAGGTGGAAAGAGGGCTGGATCCGCGATGACGAAAAACGCGTCGCCCTCACGCAGTGTCTCCCAAGCCGCAAGGGTGATTTCCGGACCGCACCCGCCGGGCTCACCCATGGTCAAGGCCAAGGGAGCTGAGGCTGGTGATTTTGCCATGGGCTTAGCCGTTCGGCTGCGGCAGGTTTTGAGTACGGATATCGACCATGGATTCGCGCTCTACATCACGCAGATATTGCTGTCCGATCCGTTCGAGCTGGCGCGAATAGATGCGGTTTTCAATAGAAGCGCGGGAGGGAAGGCCGAGGCCTTCATCCTTGTCGCACACATAGGCGGCGTGATAAGCGCCGTCCGCCTCAATCACTGCGGACTGTTCGCCGCGTTCGAGGTCCTCAATAAAGGGCCGGAACCGTTCGTCGATCTTGTCGAGCGTCACATTCTCCAACAGGCTGAAGCCGACTCCTTGGCCCATATCGATCCGGAGACCGCGGCTGAAGCAGACTTCTGCAGTTTCTATATTCTCTAGCGCTGCATGTGCTGCGGCGTTGCCGAGAGATTCATCGGCGCTTGCATAGGCGAGCGTGAAGGTGGGCTCGCCTGCAACGGCGGCCGGGCGTTTGTCACGGACGGCGAGGATGATGAACGCGCCGTCGGATGGAATGGGATTTGTCACTGATCCCGGCGGCAAGGTGCGGATAGCAGTGTCCAGTTCTTCATCGAGTTCGCCCGCGCGGACCCAGCCCAAATCGCCGCCCACGGCGGCTGTGGTGCAGGCAGAGAATTGCTGCGCGACAACGGTGAAGGGAACGCCGCGGCGCATTTGTTCAATAAGCTGCAAAGAGCCTTCATAGTACTGCTGGGCTTGTGACGGGTTATCGACCGGAATACAGATTTCCGAGACAAGGAACTGTTCCTTGCTAACGTCATCGCGCATGCGCTCCAATGTCGTTTCAACCTCGTCCTCGTTGACGCGCACACGGTCACGATAACGTCCTTGCACCAGCTGTGGCCATGCAATCTGGCTGCGGATCTGTTCTTTCAGGGTGTTGATCGAAATGCCGGCGGTATTCAGCTCGTCGGTCATCTGCTCAACGGAAATATTTGATTGAGCGGCCATCAGTGAAAGGTCGTTTTGAATCTCATCTTCAGAGACTTCAAGCTCCCATTTCCGGGTCTCCTGAATTTTTAGCCTTTCCTCAATGAGGTCGCGCAGGGCCTGGGCCTGAATTTGCGGCATGGCCTCGGGCGGAATGCGGCCGCCCGCGGAGATCAGCATCAGCTTCATACGCTGGCGCACATCGAAGGTGGTGACGACCGCGTCATTGACCACCGCCGCGACCCGGCTTGGCGGCACACCGGAACGTTCGATCACCTGATCGCTGGTCAAACCCTCGGAATTGGTCTGATTTTGTGCGGCCGCCGGGGTGAAGAGAGTCGGGGCCAGACTCGCCGCGATCATATAAGCAACTGAACTAATTACGGAAAATCGCATTCTATAGGTTGTCCTGTGATTCCTGATCATGCCCGCCCAATGGGGAAAATAGTGGTAATTGCCGCGCGTGCAAGCGCTCAATTGACCAATGATTTCAGGGTGAAGGTAAGCAAAATGGCGTTATCGGGCTCAACATTTCGGGTGCGGGTGCGATCGCGGCTGTAGGTGAGGCCGAACATGGAGCATTCATCTTCATAGCCGACAGAGAAATTCTGCTGGATGGTTTGGTCGCGGTCGAGGTCTAGACGCCACCCAGCGCCAACCGACCAGTGGCGTGTGAGTTTGAATCGGGCGCTCGCCGTCAGCTCTTCGCGCTTAACAAGATTGTTAGCGATGTTTTCTTCGTTCAGCCGGACATAGCTGACGCCGGCTCTCACGCGCCTGCCCCGGTAATAGGCCCGGGATTCAGCGCGCTGGATGTCGCCGGAATTGTTATCGATGCGAAACCGGTTTTCGAGCCCAATCTTGCTATTATACGCGACGTCGAAGGAGCCAACGATGTCGGAACTCTTTTCACCAAGTCCCGAGGAATCGTTGAAAGCGTCAGTTTCCTGCAACCGGATCTGCTGGCCTATAGATCCTTCGACGCGAAACCCATTCAGCATTTCGGCGGACGCCGTTACGCCCACATTCATGCGCTGACCGTCTTCGAAGGCGTCATAGCCTGTCGCTTTATTGAAATCGAACAGGCCAGCGTAATCGAATTCAATGCTTTGTGAGTCTTCGTTAATGATGTCGCCATCATTAAGGCCCGTTGGGCTGGCGATCAGCTGCACGCGCGGTTCGATGATGATCTGCGCGCCATGAAAATCGCGCGCCAGCGGGTATGCCCATTCAAGGCCCAAAGTGGGTGCGAAACGCGCTGTAATTTCTGTTGTGTCGCCATCCGTAAAGCCAGGGAAACCTATGGCGCAGGGGGCGTCTCCGCTGAAGCAAACCTCAGTTCCCTCATCAAGGTCCTGATAAGAAAAGATGTCGGCGCGGGCTTTGGCGAACAGATTGAAGCGGTGGCCGCCGCGGGTAATGATATCCCGGTCCCATTCAAGCGAAGTTGTGAAGCGCTGAGAGTCGATCCCCTGCGTACGGTAAAGCGAGGCAATGTTGGCTCTCGCCGTCACAGCGCCGCCAGCCACTTTCGAAGCAAAATCATGCCGGAAGTCGATCAGCGGCAGGACATAGGGTGTCGTCCTGGAATCATCAATCCGCCCGGCGCCTTGTTCCAACATGGCCGAGGCGGTTTGCTGTGTCCGGAGGCCCTGAAAAAGATAAGTATCGACGGTCAGGTGAGACCCGCCCTGATTCCAGGCGACGCGCGCGTTGCTGCGAAGCTGGTTGGTGCGGCTGCGGTCGAGTTCCTGACGCAGGTCGCCGCGTCGTTCGACGTCGTATTGCCGCAGATACTCCTTGTCAGAGACGCGTTCGAAGTCATAGCTCACGCGCCAATCGTCACCAAAGTCCCGATGGCCGCGTCCGAACATGTGCCAGCGAACGCCAGGCGTTGTTTCCGTAAAAGGCGTCGGCGTCGCCGTATCGTTAGGTGCGTCGATGACGCCGCCAGAAAGGACGTGATATCCGTTCGCGCCGCGGCGACGCCATTCCGCCTGCCAGAGCACACCGTCTTTCGCAGTGTATTTCGGAAAGAACGTTGCATCCTGAGAATTCGAGATCGCCAGGTAGTATGGTAACTCGATATTGAAGCCGAGGCGGCTCGACGCCCCGATGTCAGGCGGTAGAAAACCGGATTGACGCTCGACTGAAGGGTCTGGTGTTTGCAGATATGGCGCATAGATAATCGGGACGCCTGCGATTTCGAGAAAGGCGTGATGAAAACGGAGAACCTTTCGTTCTTCGTCGCGCGTGACGCGCAGCGCCTTGATGCGCCAGGTGGGCGTTTGCGGTTCGCCGTCCTTGTTGCAGACATTGCAGGATGTGTAGACAGCGCGGTTAAGGCGCGTTCGCGCGCCTTGCTCGCGCACCGCGCTGTCGGCGGCGAGGCGCGCATTGTCTTCCAGGAGCGCGCTGAAATTCTCGGCGATGCCGTCGCGCAGGTCGCCGGAGAGTTCAACGCGTCCTGCGAACGCTGTCTCCATGTTGGCGTCTGTGATGGAGACGTTGCCTTCAGCAATGACGATGTCGGTCAGAGGATTGTAGATCAGGCGGTCGGCGCGAAGATACCGTGCGCCGAAATAGGCCCGAACGTCGCCTTCGGCAATAATCGGCCCGTCGTCATATTCACGCATGACGCTGTCGGCTTCGAACAGCACCTGATCGTCTTCGTTCTTCTCCGCGGCGCTGACCGTGGCGTCTGGGGCGCTGGCGGCAGGCGTCGCGAACAGGCCGGCTGCGGCGCCCGCAAGCACTGTCGTCATCAACAGGCGCGCTGTAAGGCGGTTACTGGTTGACACGGAATGAAGGCCCTTCGCCGCGCGAATCACTGAAATTCTCGTTGGGTTAGAGTTATATGAGGCGGTTGGCGAGGTCCAGCCGATAGCCGTTTTCCGGGGCCGTCAGCCGTTCCTATCCGTCCTCCAGATGCAACAGGACGGTCAAAGCCGCAAGGCTTGCGACCACTGCCGGGATCCACGCGGCCAGCGCCGCAGGGGCGACGCCGGATTCGCCCAGGGCTGTGGATATTTCGGAGACAATAAACAGCGAAAATCCGGCGACGATCGAGCCCACCGCGAGCTTGAGCGCGCCGCCCGCTCGGGCTGGGCGCATAGAGAACGCGGCGGCGATCAGCACCATGGCGAGCAGCTTTAAGGGTGTCGAACAGAGATCGTGAAAACGGATATTGTAGCGTACAGTGGGCACGCCGGCCGCTTCGGCAAGCAAGATAAAGCGCGGCAGGCTCCACAGTGAAAGCGTCTCCGGCGGCGCGACACGTTCGCGTAGATTGCTGGAGGTGAGAGAGGTGCGCACGGCGTAGATCGGCGTGAATTGTTCGTTTTCGACGCCCGGCGCCCGCAGGCGCGCATTGTGAAGCTCCAGGGTTCGACCCGAAAGGAACGCTTCCGACGCATCAAGCCGCTCCAGAAATGTGTTTTCGGGATCGAAACGCCAGATGGTGACTTTCTCAAGCGCCGCTCGTGCATCGTCATAATTGGCGGCGTTGATGATCAGCTGACCGCTTTCATCGCGTTGGCGCAGCCAGATGCCGTCGCCAAAAATCCGGACAAGATTGCGGTCATTACCCTCCATCCGGGATTTGAGATTATCGGCTTGTGACAGAAAGTGCGCCGACAGGGGGTCGATGGCGGTGATAATGAAAAAACCGGAAATTGCGGCGATGAGCGCCGAGGGGCCGAGCAGGCGCCAGACGGAAAGGCCAGCCGATCGCATGACGGAGATTTCCGACCGCTTGTTCAACTGATGAAACATCCAGATCGATCCGAACAGGAACACGAACGGGATGAGCGTTTGTACGTTGGACGGCGCACGCAGGAGCGTCATGCTGAGCGCCACGCCAAAATCGCCGCCGGCGACCTTGCCGCTGAAGCGCATGTTTTCGATAAGGTCGACGAGGATGACGAGCGCGGAGAGCACGGCGAACAGGCCGCCTACCGCCATAATCGTGCGCAGGAGGATATACCGGAAAAGCGTGATGGGCGGCATCAGGCGGCGCTTTCCGCCAGCTTGCGTCGTGTCGGCGCTGGCGCAAATAGAAGAAAAGCGGAAGAGCCGATGGCGGCGAGCGGCGGCGCATAGATAAGCCACATTTCACCATTCGCTCCGGCGAAGCCCTGGGCCAGGAAACCGGTGACGCGCAAGAGGAAAATCGCGCCGCCCGCAAAAGCGACCCTCATGAAGTAACTGCGCCGCGAATAAGCGCCGCCAATGAGCGCATAAAGGCCGATAAATACATAAGCGAAAGTGTAAAGCGGCGCTGAGATGCGCGAATGCCCTTCTGCGACCAGCTTCGATGCATTTTGGCGGTCGTAAATCTTTGACATATCGGGATTGAGAAGCTCGCCGAGATAGCGCTCAGTCATTTCGAGCTGCAATTCCCCGGTGCTTTGCCTCATGGAGGAGATGTCGATGGCCCAGTCCTGATACTGGATAATATCGACTTTGCCAGTATATTGCGCGACCGTTTGCACATTGCCGTTTTTAAGAAGAAGTACGGGGCCGCGGTCGGTTTCCCTCAGAATTGCACGCTGGGCGAAATAGGTCTTGCGGTCCTTGGCGTTTCGATAATCGTTGATGAGCAAGCCCATAAACTGGTTGCCGGGCCGGATTTCATCAACGTAAACCGTCAGACCATCGGCGGCGTTAATGAACTCGCCGCTCCTTAAGAGCGAGCTGACAAAATCCGCACGAATGTCCGCCACCATCTGCTTCATGACGCGATAGGTTCGCGGCATTAAATCCACATTGACGTAAAAAGTCATAAGCGCCGCGACGCTGGTGATCGCCAGCAGCGGCGCCGCGATGCGCAGGCGGCTGACGCCGGCGGCGAACATAACGGCGATCTCGCTGTCGGAATGCAGGCGGTGGAGGGCGTAAACGACGGCCCCAAAAAGGGCGAAGGGGATGATCACCGCGAGGAGGCTGGGAATGATCAACAGGCTCAGGACGAAGAAAACGCCGAGGCCCTGTCCGTGTTCAATAATGATATCGACGCGCTGGAGAGTCTGGGTCATCCAGACAATGGCGGTTGTGACGATGAGAATCAGGGCGAGAGGCGTCAGGCACTGGCGCAGGATGTATTTGTCCAGGCTGCTCACGGAATCCCGTCTTCCTTTCTTGTGCGACGCCGCTAGAGTAGCGCCGCCGAACCGCCCACCCATATCGTCAGGTTGGGCCTAGCACAAACCTGTCCGTCGCCGAAAGCGCCTCCCTGGGCGCGGGCGCGAGAGCAGCTAAGAAACGGAACTGGAAAGAGGACTTTCATGCAAATCACGTTTTCCGCCGCAGCGCTTCCTAAAAGCGGCGCTATTGTCATTCCGGTCTTTGAGGACGGCTCTAAACCAAAAGCCTACGCCGATCTCGACAAGGCAACGGAAGGCGCGCTGGAGCGGGCGGCCAAGGCGGCGGATTTCAAGGGCAAGAAAGGAAAGGCGCTGGACATAGTTGCGCCGTCTGGGGTTGCCAACAGCCGCATCATTCTCCTTGGAGCGGGTGATTCGAAATCCTTTACGGCGCTTGATGCTGAGGCGCTGGGCGGCGGCGCTGCGGCGCGTCTTCTTGCCGGTCCTGACAAAACCGGAGTCATCGCGGTGACGGGGCTTTCGGCGAAGAAAGTGGCGGCCGATGAGCTCGCCGCGCGTATAGCCAATGGCGCCCGGTTGAAGTGCTACCGCTTCGACAAATACCGCACCAAGGAAAAGAAAGAGGACAAGCCTGTCCTGAACAAGATCACCATTTCGACAACGTCAACGAAGGCGAAAGAAATCTACGCCGATCTTGAAAAAATCGGCGACGGCGTTTTTCTGACCCGCGACCTGGTGTCTGAGCCTGCAAATATTTTATTCCCCGATAGTTTCGCTAAACGGTGTCAGGAGCTGGAAAAGCTGGGCGTTAAGGTGAAGGTGCTCGGCGAAGCAGAGATGAAAAAGCTCGGCATGGGGTCGCTGCTCGGTGTGGGGCAGGGGTCCGAACGGGAATCGAAACTCGTCGCCATGGAATGGATGGGCGGCAAGAAGGGCGAAGCGCCTGTCGCTTTCGTGGGCAAAGGCGTCACCTTCGACACGGGCGGCATCTCATTGAAGCCAGCCCCCGGCATGGAAGACATGAAATGGGATATGGGCGGCGCCGGCGCCGTGACAGGCGCTATGGCTGCGATCGCCGGCCGCAAGGCCAAAGCGAATGTGGTTGGCGTTGTCGGGCTCGTTGAGAATATGCCCGACGGAAAAGCCCAGCGTCCTGGCGACGTCGTCACCTCGATGTCAGGTCAGACCATTGAGGTCCTGAACACTGATGCGGAAGGGCGCCTCGTGCTCGCCGACGCGTTGTGGTGGACGCAAGAAACCTACAAGTCAAAAACCGTCATCGATCTTGCGACGCTGACGGGCGCCATCATCGTGTCCCTTGCGCATGAATTCGGAGGCGTTTTCACCAAGGACGACAAGCTTGCCAAACAGCTCGATGCTGCGGGTGATGTGAGTGGCGACAAGCTCTGGCGTATGCCGCTGACAGAGGCCCATGACGAAATGATCAAGTCGCAAATCGCGGATATGCAGAATATCGGCGGTAAAGGCGCTGGCTCGTCGACGGCGGCGGCGTTTCTCGGTCGTTTCATCAAAGAGGGTGTTTCCTGGGCGCATCTCGACATCGCTGGCATGGCCTGGAATACAAAAGACAAACCCACATGTCCCAAAGGCGGGTCGGGCTATGGCGTTCGCCTGCTCGACGAATTCGTGCGCGCCAATTACGAGGGCTAACGCAACATAAGGGAGCGCTCCATGAAGCTCATTGGCATGATTGTCCTCGCCGTGATCCTTGCCGTTATTCTCGGCTTCGTGGCGCTCGCCCAGAAATCGAAAAACGGTGCGCCGCCCGGGCTCAACAATGACGGCGTGCTAACTCCTTGTCCGTCATCGCCCAATTGTGTGTCGAGTGAGGAGGGGGCGCCGGAGAGCCATGCGATTGAGCCCCTGCCGCTCTCGGCCTGGGACAAGCTTCCCGCTCTCATTCAGGAAAAGGGCGGGCGCGTTGTCGCATTGCGTAACGATTATATCGGCGCAGTATTTTCCACGCCGCTGATGGGCTTTGTCGACGATGTGGAGTTTCGAAAAGGCGAGTCGGAAGTTCACGTCCGCTCCGCCTCGCGCGTCGGCCATAGCGATATGGGCGCCAACCGCAAACGTATAGAGGCGCTCCGGGCGGCGCTATAGGAGCAAGGCTATGGCGGAATTTTTCGGGGC
>JAUIEG010000716.1 GCA_030428745.1 Alphaproteobacteria bacterium | reverse complement strand
TGGTCCCTGTCGGCGCTGATCATTCCCGCGCTGGCCACGGCGCTGACGCCGGTATTCGGCAGCAATTGGGTTTTCTTGCCGCTTGGCCCGTCCACATTAATCGCAACGCCATCAACGCGATCATATGACAACGCCGTCCTGTACAAACCTGCTTGATGCAGACGGACAAGCCCCTCTATTGCGCCAGCGGCCTTCGCTGCCGCCGCTTCGTCCGGGGCTGTCGCACGAAGTTCTATCTCTCGCACCCGGTTGGCGCGGGCGACGACGCGCATGGCAGCAATTCCGCGCACATCTAACGGCGTCAGATCTCGCGTAATCTTTACCGGCTCGTCGTCAGACGCGTTATACGTCAATTCCAACCTGCCCGCGGGCGCGCTGTTTTTCGTAAGCTTAATTTGAGCGACTGTTGAAGTCGTCTGATTTGGTTGCGCTATTGGAATCACCCTGACCATTCCGGACAGGCCTGCAGCGCCCAGAAACGTATTCGTCGTCATGTAAAGGTCGTGGCTCAGCGCCTCCGCGGCCGAAATGTGCTCCCCTGTTTCGCCGATCTCGTAATCGGGCTCGCTAATTGAAATAGTCATTTCGAGATCGCGGAAGGCGGATACCGGGTTGGTTGCCGAGCGCGCCGACTTGGCGTTCGTTAATGTATCTCGAAGCTTCGGCAAAAGCTCAGCCTGATAATAATTCCAGAACCTTTCAAGATCGGTTTCGATGCGCTTGTCGATAATCTGTGCGCCATCCACAGTGGCGACGATACGTCCGGTTTCGACATCGACGACGGACCACCCTGGGAAAGCGTCGAGAAATTCGCGTTGCGCGATGACTGGATCAAACTTGGATGCGTAGACAACCTGACCGCGGGAATCGAGCGCCTCGAGACTGTATATGCTTTCAGCTTCATCGACCTGTTCCAAGAGAAACGAATTCAAGGAGAGTCCAAGCTCGCGATTGAAAACTTCGTCAGCCGGAAACAGCGTCTTGAGCCAACGCGCGGGCAGTTGACGAAACCGATACTCGTTCGACAGGTCAGGGGTCGCCCGACGAACCTTTAAATGAAGCGCCTGCACGTCCTTATCTCTTAGCGCCGGCAGGACACGCTCAATGAGCCAGAAATAGCCCTGCTTGTAAGCAGACGAGACGTTGACGCGCACATCATTAACGCCAGCTTTCTTCAACTCGGCGGCGGCTTCTTGCTCAATTCGCGCGCGAACATCGGGCGCCTCGCTGAGCGTCGCCTCAAGGCTAACCCGAGAGCCGGCCTTCACGTGCGGAAGCAAATCGGAGCGGAAGCTGGCCCAGAAATCGTCAATCTCCGAGTCCAGCTTAACGGTGTCGTCGAAAACGCTGACGGGATTCTTGATGGCGTAGGTATTGACGGATATATCAGTGCGACCAGTCCCGTCTTGTATTTGTTTTCTCAGGAATTCTGCAAACTTGGGACTCGTTTCATCCAAATAGACTTTTGCCTCGACAGCCCCGATCGGTTCCGCGCTTTGCGCGAGATCGCGGATGATTGCATCAATTTCCGCCAACACTCGAGCAGCCTGTCCCGCATCGCTCCTTGCAGCGAAGAAATCCATAGCATCGTTCTTGAGGTCTTGAAGAGTCGGCGAGCCCGGATCGGTATTCCATATATATGGAACGCGTCGGGCGAGCTGCAGGCTCGCCGCGGCCGTCCCAGCACGATCCGCGCCCGCGACTATTGTCGCTGTCGCCTCGCCAAATGCCTTCGGAACAATCTCTATAGCCCCCTCCCCGGGGCGAAGGTCGTCAAGGCGCGCTTTTCCAACTTCCACCAAGGCCTCGACCAGTTTGTTCTTGCGGCCTACGAGGATGGGGTTCGGCTCGTTCGGCGCTACGAGCACATCGACATCGCGCTTGGCGATCGGCAGTGTAATGCCGGTCGTTTCAAGACCAAGACGGGTGGCGACGTGCACCGCCCCCACCACATCGACTGGATCGCCGCCGATAATTATATTCGTCTCGGTGCCGTCCGGGCTGAGATC
>JAUIEG010000715.1 GCA_030428745.1 Alphaproteobacteria bacterium | reverse complement strand
CTATCCGGCGGAGCTAGACATGGCGACCGCCATGGAAGGTCTTCCTCTCAAGCAAAGACTGAAGCTGTTGCGCCAACGCGCTTACGCCGCCTTTTCGTTCCGCGGTCATGCGCCCGTCTCTGTGCGCGCCGATCCGCTTGGCGCCGTCATCACGGTGGACGACAAGTCGATATACGCTCCCTCACCCCTGCGCTGGAAGCTTTACAAAAAAGGCTGGGCCGCCCGTCTCGATCAGCTGGAGCGCGAATACGGCGTCGGACGCCACGTCACGCTGGACCGAAACAGCATCATCCTCGATATCGGCGCCAATGCCGGCGAGTTCGCCCATGTAGCCGCCCGTCATGGCGCGCGCATCCATTGCATCGAGCCGGACCCGAAGGTCTTCGCCTGCCTGACAGCAAATACATCAGACCTTCCTGACGTCTGCGTTCATGATGCGCTCATCTGGAAGGAAAATGGCGAGGTCGATTTTTTCTCGGCGCCGGACACAGCCGACAGTTCAGTCTTTGATGAAGGGCAAGGCGAAAAAATCACCAAACCGGCGGTAACGGTGGAGCGCTTCTGCGCCGATCACGGCATTGCGCGACTGGACCTCCTCAAATGCGATGCGGAGGGCGCCGAGCCAGAAATTCTTGAGGGGATTGGCGCGATGTTTGCGCATATCAAGGTGATTGCGCTCGACACCGGTCCGGAACGCAAAGGTCAACGCACGCATTATGAATGCCGCAGGATTCTCGAAGAAAACGGTTTTTCCGTTATCGATGAAAAGATCGGCAAGCGGCTCATGACCTTTGGCGTTAATCGCACCGCTGAAATTTGATCCGTGTCATGACCATAGCGACGCGCCGACATTACACTTTATAAGGTTTCGACGCTTAGCCTTTTTTCGCTTTCACAAGCGTTTCCGGACGCATTCGCTGCGCTTCAGAAAAAAGCGAATAGGTCTTGTTCACATAGTTTGAGACGTCGACAATGCTCTGCATATATTTCTCAAGCTCCGGCGTCATTTCCTGTTCTACAAGACGCACATGAGCGGACGGGTTTTCGGTTTCAAAACTGATATAAAACCAGGGTTCGCCGCGTTTCAAAATCAGTGGTTTCGTCACGTCATACCATTCAAAACCCCAGCTTAACGGCCGCGGCCAGATATGCGCCGGAAACCGTCCGCCCATCTGAAGGCCCGGGCGCTGGGTCGGGAAATAATGAAGATAGGGCGGCGTCTGCACGATGTAACAAGGGTCATCAGTCACAAAAACATAGGGCGCAACGATCTGGATCAGCGGGCGCTCGGGATTGCGCCATTCATGTTGAGGATGAAGGATCATCATTTCCCGCAAGCCCGTCTGGCGCATGCCGGACTTCTCACCATCGGCGTCTACAAGCGTCAACTGGCCGTTTGGCTGGCGATCAAATTTGAGCGTCAAATCGACAGGGCATGGCACCACATAGTGCCGGCGGTCAAAATCCACCGCGGCCGGACAGACCTGCACCGACTTTGAGGAAGCAGGTTTCGGATCGTTGCGGGAAAAGGGTTGCGGCGGCGCCCAGATGACGGAAGCCTTTTGCGCACGCACCGTCCAGCCGACAGTAATCGTGCGTTTTTTACCGCTCTGCGCAGCGGCGCGCCCATCCTGTTCTTCAGCGAAATACTCGTCCCAGCTCATAAAGCGGCGCACCCCGAAATTATCTAAACGAATCCAGTATCATACTGAACCAAATGCTTGTGAATTCAATAGAACGCAGCATCAGGTCGCTTTATCGATTTCCTGACACCCCCTCTAGGCGGCGCCCTCAACCAGCGGCCATTGGCCGAGGACATCGTCTCGCGGCTGGAAAAATCACGACAGCCGGCTGATCTCGAGCCCGGTGCCGACAGGCATAAGGACGCTGCTGATCCCCGGCTTGGCGCGCACCGCTTTCCCGTAACGCTCGACGCTGTCGCCGCCGGGATAGATCATGTTGTCGGCGACGATAATGGCGCCCGGATTGAGCTTCGGAAAGAACGCCTCA
>JAUIEG010000714.1 GCA_030428745.1 Alphaproteobacteria bacterium | reverse complement strand
ATCATCGCTGAAGCGCGCCGGGATCATGGCGCTGAAATTCAAAAGGGCCTTGATTGGCTTGACCGCCTCGGCGCTGCGGCGCCGTCTGCAAAAGCAGTTCTTGACCGCTGGACGTAACGGCCCGCCCGATGCGTCAGGAGGTCGACCACATGCGGTGCAGCGACTGGCGCACATGCTCAAGCCGCACCCGGTTGTCCCATTCCATATTGAGGCCTTCAAGCGCCGCGACCTCATTCAGCGTGTAGAGGAGATCGCGCTTTTTCTCGTCGCAGATCTGGCTTTCCATGAAGGTGATGGCGACGAGGCGTTCGCCGCGCGTCACCGGCTGGACCTCATGAATCGTCGTTGATGGATAAAGCACCGCCGAGCCGCGCTTGCCTTTGATCGATATGGGTTTCGACCCGAGATGAATGGTCAGTTCCCCGCCGTCATAGCTTGCCGGATCGGCGATAAAGATGGTGCAGGAAATGTCGGAGCGCAGCGCCGTCGGCTGCATCGGCAGGAAGGCGTTGTCCGGATGTTTCCCGTATTTCATGTCCGGGCGGTAGCGCACCATCAGCGGCGGCGCGAGGCGATTGACGAAGGCGAAATTGCGCACCTCCTCCGAGCGCAACAGGCACTGGCCGAGAATGTTGCTCGATTCCCGGTAGAAATCGGTCGTGGTGTCGATTTGCAGATTATACTTGGTCTGGTTGTGCGGATTGGACAGGCGCCCGTCGGCGAATTTCCCGGTGGCGAAAATCTGGTCCAGCCGGGCGAGTTCCTGATCGGTCAGAAGATTTTCGATCTCGATAAAAATGGCGGCCTCCCGCGGCTTTTTCTGCGCTTTCCTGATGCCGAGATAGCGCAGTGAAGGAAAACCTCCAATCCCTGCGCCAATCAATCCGTGATGAGCGTTGCCTAGACCCTTGAGAATGTGAGAAAATGCCGGGCAATGAGCAAATGGCTGTTTCGCATAGTCTGGATACCGATCCTGGTCGTGGCGGTTTTGTTCCTCGTGGCGAACCGAACGCTGGTTCCGATCAGTCTCGACCCGTTCCGTCCGGAGAACCCGGCGCTGTCGACGCCTGCCCTGCCCTTATGGTTCTGGCTGATGGGCATGCTGTTTCTGGGCGTCGCGCTCGGCGCCGCCGGGCAGTGGCTGTCGGGGCGCGAGGCGCGGGCCCAGGCGAGAGACAATCGCCGCGAACTGCGCGCGGCCAAAAAGGAACTGGCGGTCTTGACAGCACGAGACGAGGCCGCCCGCCGCCAGGCGGCCCCTCACGAAGACGACGCTGCCGATCCTGCCGATCCCCCCAAACTCGAAGCAACCAGCATCTGATGTCACCTCATGACCGGACCTCACGTTAAAATCTGCGGCCTCAAGGACGCGGAAAGCGCCATTGCGGCGGCGCGCGCCGGCGCCGACTATCTCGGCTTCGTCTTTTTCCGAAAAAGCCCGCGCTTCGTCACGCCCGAAGCCGCCGGAGAGATCATTCTCGACCTCAAACAGGCGGCCTTTGACGAGGGCTTTAACATGCCGCGCCTTGTCGGCCTGTTTGTCGACGCCGGAGAAAAGGAATTATCGGAGGCGGCGCCGCTGCTCACCCATTTCCAGTTTCACGGTCATGAAAGCCCGGAGCGATGCCGTGAGCTGGGCGAGGAATTCGGGATCGAAGTGATCAAGGCGATCCCGGTGACGGGGGCCGCCGATATCGCCGTTGCGAAAGACTATGAAGGCGCGGCGGACATCCTCCTGTTTGACGCCAAACCGCCGCCCGGCGCCGGCCGTCCCGGCGGCAACGGCGTTTCCTTTGACTGGACGCTGCTCAAGTCTTACGAGGGCGAAACGCCCTATATCGTCGCCGGCGGGCTGACGCCGGACAATGTCGCCGACGCTGTCAAAGGACAGGCGGGCCGCGAAAGTTTTCTCGGCGTCGATGTCTCGTCAGGCGTTGAAACCGCGCCGGGCAAAAAGGATGACGCGCTCGTCAAAGCCTTTATCTCGGCAGCGAAACCATAAGAAAGGAA
>JAUIEG010000713.1 GCA_030428745.1 Alphaproteobacteria bacterium | reverse complement strand
ATGCGTATTTCTGCAAAAGTTAAACTGCTTGCCTCGTCTATGTTCGTGGCGCCGCTCGTTCTTGCGAGCGCAGGCGCGCAATCGAGCGCAGATGATTTGAACGCCCAGGCCTTGGCCGATTTCCGCAGCGGCGCCGAAATGAGCGCAGAGACGGAAGGGGCGATGCCTGTCTTTGACGCTACCGACCTCGATCCGCGCGGAGAAGGCGATATGGATCCGGCGCTGGAAGCCGGAACAAATGTGGATGCATCGGCCGGTGCGGAAACGACCGCTGAAGCAGGCGCCGATGACGCCTGGGATGATGTCGAGGATGCGGTCGATGACGCCGCAGACGATATGGAAGAGGCCGCCGATGACACCGGCGACTGGATTGAAGACGCCGGCGATGATGTTGGTGACGACCTTGAGGAAGCTGGCGATGAAACCGGTGATTGGGTTGAGGACGTCGGCGATGAAACAGATGATGTTTACGATGAGGCCGGTGACGAAATGGAAGAGGCGGCTGACGACGCGGGAGATGCGATTGAAGACGCCGTCGATGATGTCGACGACCCGATGAAGTAAGAATGTCAGCCTTGAAAATCAGACACCGTCGGCGCGAGCCGGCGGTGTTTTTTTGTCTGAAAGAATAATAGCTTCTAGAGCGCGCCCTGCGCGTTGCGTTCATCGCGAGCGTAGAGGGCTTCGCGCGTTTCTTCCGGCATGCGCATTGCGTCAATCCGGGCTTTTTCAGCTTTGAAGCGGGCCAGCGCTTCGCCTTCAAGGGCTTTGCCTGTCGTATCCATTTTCAGCCGCTGGGGGTTCACGGCGGAGCCACGCAGATGCACTTCATAATGAAGATGTGGGCCAGTGGAACGACCGGTCGTGCCCACATAAGCGATGATGTCGCCTTGGCGTACACGTTTACCAGCCCTTATGCCGCGGGCGAAGCCATTCAGATGCGCATATGCAGTCTGATAGCCGTTGGCGTGCCGGATTTTGACGTAATTGCCGAAAGAGCCGTATCGGTTGGCGCGTTCAATGACGCCGTCGCCGGCGGCCTTGACCGGGGTGCCGCGCGGGGCGGCGAAGTCGACGCCTTTGTGAGCCCGGCGATAACCAAGAATGGGGTGTTTTCTCGTGCCGAAACCGGAGGACAGGCGCGCGCCGTCGATTGGCGTTTTCATGAGAAGGCGTTTCGCGCTTTGTCCGGTGGCGTCATAAAAGTCCGCACGTCCGTCATCACCGGGGAAACGATAATATCCTTTTTCGCGCGAGCGGCCGCGCCAGTTGAGGCGCGCATAAAGAATGTCGCCAGCCGATACGAGCTTACCCTGATCGTCATATTTGACTTCGAATATCGCTTCGAATTCATCGCCGCCGAATATCTCGCGCTGAAAGTCCACATCATAGGAAAATGCATCTGCGAGATTGGCGATGACTTCGTCCGGCGCGCCGACATGTTTGGCGGAAAGGTAAAGACTGCCATTGATGCGCCCCGCGACCGACATGATCCGGGTCGTCAGGGGGACGGTCTTCTTTTCAGCGATCATTTCGCCGCCGTTGACGCGCTTTAGGAAAATCCGGTTCTCAGGATCGGCTCGAAATTCAAGGCCGAGAAGGCGCGCGTCAGGGGCTGAATGTTGCGACGCCATTTCAAAGAGCGTCTGGTTCGGCCATCCGACCGTCAGAGCAAATTCTTGTCCGGGGAGAAGGCGGCGGAGATCCTGATGCGCGCTTCAACGCTTCTACAAAATTCTCGCCTCGACTGAGGCGAACCCGGATTTCCTCCGGCTCTTGCGCCATGTCAGCAGCGAGCGCGACAGCCGGCGAAATGCGGACAATGTCTTTACGGACAATATCGCTCGCAAAGAAGACGGGCGGCGGGGCGTCTTCGGCGGAAGCGTATTGGGTTTGCGCAACCCGCATCATGCTGACAGGCGGCGGCGTCGGGGCTTTGGGCTTCAGGCTCGGCGCGACGCCAGCGGTTTCGACCACACCGGATTCGGTTGCCGCGATTTTGACGTCGGGGCCT
>JAUIEG010000042.1 GCA_030428745.1 Alphaproteobacteria bacterium | reverse complement strand
CCGGATGTCATCACATCCGGTCATCCATTCGCCCAACTCATTGCCCCCGGAAACGACGTTCACCACGCCTTTGGGCAGAACGCTGCGCGTCAGCTCACCGAATTTCAGCGTACACAACGGTGTAAAAGGAGACGGCTTCAAAACAATTGTATTGCCGGCGACAAGAGCCGGCGCGATCTTCCAGACAGCCAACAACAATGGAAAATTCCACGGCGTGATGGCGCCGACAACGCCCAGCGGCGTCCGGGAAGTTTCAACGCTTCGTCCGTCGGCGTTTTCCACCGTTTCGACTTCCAGCGTTTGCTTTGCGATTTCGCGGCACCACGCAATGGACCCACCGATTTCCCATTCCGCACCTGCGCGCGCCTTTCCCTGCTCCATCGTCAGCAAGCGTATGAAGTCCTCCGCATTTTGCTCAATCAGATCGCCGAGCTTGGACACAAATTCTTGACGTTCCCGCCAGGGCCTTGCACTCCACACCGGAAAGGCGCGCTTAGCGCTGGCGACGGCGTGTTCAAAGGTCTTTCGGTCAGCGTCGGGAACCGTCGCGATGATTTCCTCTGTCGCCGGATTGACGGCCTCGAATGTCTTCGCCGAAGTCACCCCGTCCCCATCAATCGTCATTGTATAATTCGAAAAGAAATCCATTTTTTTCCTCCGCCACTGTTAAAAATTATCGAATGTTCTGGTGCGCGCCCATCGCACTGGCCGCTCTTATTCAAAAACCTGTTTTGCCGTTCCGTATCTGAGCCAGACGCCCAGCGAAGCCAAACCGACAACAGCGGAACAGACAAAGCCCGTCGAATAGCTGCCGGTCGCATCGATGCTCCAGCCGATCAGCGGAATGGCGATAATGCCGGGGAAATTACCGAGCGCGTTAGCGAAGCCGCCAACGAGACCGCGAAAGCGCACCGCCATATCCAGCATCGCCGCATCTGCGCCGGAAAAGCAGAACGCGAGAAACCCTGTCGCCGCGCAGGTGAATACCACCGCCAGTAGAGGCGACATTGCGAATGGCGCGAGCAGAAGAAACACGACGCCGCCGCCAATTCCGATCGACTGCATGATTTTTCGCACAGCGGTTGGGTCGACCCCCGAAGCCAACATCCTGTCCGCCCGCATCGCGCTGAGATGAAGCATCAGCGTCATGGAAATCCAGGGCAGCGCCGACAGGACCGCCGACGTTGTAATCGCGGCGCCTTGCGTGGCGCTGTAATAACTGGGCAGCCACGCAATAAAAACGTATACGATCCAGTTCAGTCCGAATTTCGCCGCAGCGGCAGCCCATAGGGCAGGATGCATCAGAAATTGCCATAGCGACGGCGCCGCGCCGCAGGCTTCTTGCGGCCGGGAGCGCTCCGGCGCAGGCATGCCGGTTTCCTGTCTCATGTCTTTACCCGCCACTGCGACCCAGAGGAGACTCCATGCAAAGCCCAACCCGCCAAACACGTAAAACACCGTCTGCCATCCGAAGGACGCCGCCAGAAAACCGCTCAGCATCAACCCGCCCGGGGCGCCGAGCGTGGCGCCGCTTGCGACAATGGCGATAAGGCGCGCCCTTTCATTCTTTCCAGCCCACGAGCCGACGAGGCTATATGTGGCGGGAATCACCACCCCTTCAAACGCGCCCAGAATGATCCGTACCGCGATCCAAAACGCTAACGAATGCGATGCGGCGACCGGCGTGGCGAGGGTCGCAAAAGAAAATCCCAAAACGCCGAGGCTCACGACGGGCGCTGCGCCAAAGCGCAACACAAGCGCGCCGCCGGCAAGCTGCGAGGCGATATAGCCAATAAAAACGGACGCCATGACCCAACCTTTGGTCGCTTCCGTCCATCCGAACTCGGCCTGCATTGCAATCGCGGCGACTGAAAGGTTGACCCTGTCGCAATAGCTTAGAAACCAGGCTGCAGCGAGCGCGCCCGCCAGCAGCTTTGTATTCCTCGCAGCATCAGCCGAAGATGAAGTTATGTCAGCCTGCATCACCCCTCCGGTGAAACGATCATGTCCGCAGGCGCTTCGCGAACCCGTACAAGCAACACGGCGCCGGCCAGTAGGAGCAGAATGATCGACGAAAACCCCGCTTGCTGATTATGAGAAGCGGCGGTGACGGCTGTCACCAGTCCATGCCCAAGAAACGCCGTTGCCGTGCCGGACACCGCATACAATCCAAAAAACTGGCTCATCATTTCCGGCGGAGAGAGCTTCACCATCATGGCGCGGCTTGCGCAGAAAACGATGGTGACCGTGACCGCCAAGGCCATGTAGTTCAGGATGAACAGCAACTCTGGGAGTGTTCCGAAATAGGGAAAACTCCATAGCGGCTGCGCAGAGTCGACATTAAAGACAAAGTAGACATGCCGGGGCGTCATCGACGCAGCGCCGATCATGAAGAAACAGCTCAACATCACAGAAAAAAGTATTGCGCGCTTAGAGCCGATAGCCTTGTCGAGCCATCCGCCGATGAAGCCGCCGGCGATTGAGAAGGGCGAGAGCAGAATTGAGAAAAGGATGAGCGCGGTCAAATCCCATTTGAACACACCAGCCGCGATGATGCCGCTATAGGCGAGAATGGCCACCTGACCGTCGTTATAGAGCATGCGCGCAACGAGAAAGCGGCCAATATTCGAAAGCTTTCGCGCCTGCTTCACCGTCGCCCAGAGTTGCTCCATACCTTCTTTCACCGCCCGCCCGGCTCTCACGCCGGTTGCTGGAACATCATAGGTCCATAACAGGAGAGGCGCGGTGAATAGGGCGACCCAAAGGCCGGAAACGGGACCTGCGATCCGGCTGTGCTGATAGGTGGACGGATCTAGTCCAAAAAGCGGCGCGTCTGGCAGGAACGGAATATCGACGGCGCCAGACGCCGGAAGCGCCGCACAGAAAAGCACGACAGCCATAGCGAGCAAGTTACCGATATTGCCGGCAGCAACCCCGTATCCGGAAAGCCAACCGATATCGCGCCGGTGTGCGATTGCCGACAGCATCGCATTATGAAAGACCTGCGAATATTCAAAGGAGATGGTCAGTATCGCGGCGATAACTGCGATGTGCATGACGGAAAGCCCGCCTTTCGCGCCCGGCATTGCGAACCAGAGTGCGCAACAACCTATCGTCATGACAATAACGATTGCGATCAGCCACGGCTTGCGTCGCCCCATCCTGTCCGCAATGGCGCCAAGAAGCGGCGCTGTAAGGCCGATGAAAACACCTGCGACGGTGTTCGCCAGCCCCCATATCTCTTGTCCGCGTACGGGGTCGCCCACCACTGTGTTTGCGAAATACGGCGCGAAAACAAAAACAAAGATAAGACCAATATATGGCGTACGGGCGAACTCGAACATTCCCCACGCGTATTGCCCGCGCCGGTCGTCGCGTGCGTCCATGCTGTAGGAAAGCGCCCTTCCAGCCTCATGCGGAGAAACCGCCGCCGCTTCAGCAACGCCCGGCGCACCTACTGCGGATTGCTTCCCATACATTTATAAAGGCTCCGGGAAGGATGACATTGGGGTCAACAATAGAGGGGCAGGCCGCCGACAGGCGCATTCAGAAGTTGCACCGTGCCAGTCTCGACTTCGGTGACGAACCACTTGTTCACTTGAGCGCCGTAGGCAAGATTAGTGGGCATACTCCCTTGCACGGCCAGCCGGTCGCAAACCACGCCGTCGCGATCAACGACCGCCACTACCCCTTCCCCGAAAACACACGCGAAAAGCGATCCATCGCTTGCGAATTTCATCCCGTCCGGGCCTTTGAATTCATTGGGATTGAAATGCTCAATGACATTGGCGTAAAGCGAACGCTCGCTGACGACGCGCCCGTTTTCGCATTTATATTTATAGACAGCGCCGCTCAGGGTTTCATTGACATAGAGGTGTCCGTCGGCATCGACGGCGACCCCGTTCGTGAACTGAATTCCCTTGTCTACGAGTTCTGTCGCGCCGGTTTTGACATCGACGCGGTAAACACGGCCGTCATAGTCCAGGTTTCGGTAATTCGGGTTGAGCTCTCCATTCGGAGCAGCCTCCTCAATCTCGATGCCTGAATCTGTAAGGTAGAGATCGCCGTGGGGGCCGAAGGCGAGATCGTTCAGAAATGTGAACCGCTTTCCCTCACATTCTGTAGCAACGGTTTCGCAATGTCCCTCGAGAGATATCCTAAGCAACGCTTTCTGATGCGTTTCGGCGACCCAAATATTGCCATCGCGATCCATCGCGAGCCCGTTGGGGCGGCCCGTTTTCGCCACAACGCGCCGGGATTTACCGTCCGCGGATATATGAGTGACGCATCCGGTCTCAGGAGACATCTCGACAATGAGAAGACTGCCGTCGGGCAATGCGACCGGCCCCTCGGGAAACTCGACCTTATCAACAAACACCGCCATATGCGCTCGCGCCTCTCCATCCCTAATCTCCGCGTTTTTGCGGACTTATCGTTGCGGCGTTTCGCCTGCCCGGAGTAGGCCCAAGCGCCGAGCCATGCCCTTACTAACATTCTAGCTATCTTCTCACAAGAGGTAGATTCAAGCGTATTCCTGAGATCGTGGAGAAAAATAGAAATAATTAATATGTTACATCTGCAACTTAGGCCAATGCATGATAAAGACGGCTATCGTCCTCACCTCGCGTCTTTTCGCCAAGCGCCGGCGCTGAAACCGGCGCCAGACGCCTAGAGCCATCAATAGAGATAAGGCTGGCCGAATTGTTTTTTGATCTGGTTTGCGCGCATGCTAACAATGCCTCACCCATATCTGAAAAAAAGAGACGAGCATGGTCGCTTCGACACAGCGAATTCAAACGGCCAATCCTGAACTGTCAAAAACCGAACGAGTCTATCAGATTCTTCGCCGCAGAATTCGCGAATTGGAGCTGCCCCCCGGATCGCGCCTCCAAAAGAACGAAATTGCTGACGAACTCAGCGTGTCGCGCGCGCCAGTGAACGAAGCCATCGCAAAGCTGTCGGAGGAAGGTCTCGTTGACGTTTTTCCGCAAAACGGCAGCTTCGTGGCGCCGATCCGCCCGGAAGACATTCGCGAAAGCATGCTCATACGCACTGGGCTCGAGGTCGAGGCAGTTCGCAGAATCACCAGCATGGACAACAATTCGAACTTGCTCGACGAACTCGATTCCAATCTCGCTCAACAATCGCGGGCGCTTGAACGCAACGATATCGCGTTACTCGACTCGCTCGATGAGGAGTTTCACAACACTCTGTATTCCGTGCTGAGCGCGCCGAGAGTTCACCGCCTGTTGGACACCTGCCGGGCGCTGCTTGACCGGCCTCGCTTCAAGACCCTTTGGGAAGCCGGCCGTCCGTTTGCGACCCTCAAGGAACACCAGCGGATTGTCGATGCAATCCGCACTGGCGATCCGGACTTCGCGGGTCAGGCCATGCGGCTGCATCTGCGCATGGTGGCGAAGTCAGTAGAAGGCGACGTTCCGAAACTCGAGGACTCCGCTTAACCATCGCCGCCAACTCCTGACTGCCGCCCTTTCTTCGACGAAGCGGCCGGCGCGACGCTCCTATTCCGATAGTGTCGTCAATGCATGTTGTGCGGCGCGCGCCTCCTCGCCGATATAGGCCCTGATGGCCTCGGCGTCATTCTGGTCAAGCTTGTCGTCGAAGCCAACCATTCCCTGCGATTTCAACGCTCCGTCTAAGACGACCTGCTCCCAGGCTTCCGGGGAGATCAGAACGGCCGACCGGCGAAGGTCCGGAATGACGCCGGCTGACCAGGCGGCGGCGCCATGGCATCGCATGCAGTGACCAGCATAAAGACCCGCCCCAAGCGCCACTTGGGAAGGCGGCGCCTCGTCTTCTGGGGGATAGAATGGAAACTCCGGCGGTTCATAATCCGGCAAGCTGGCGTCCCCATCGAGCTTGAAGACCAGCAGCCGGCCATTGGGCCGAACATGAGGGTCTTTTATATACGGCGAAAAAATACCCACGACGCCGCCAAACCCTGCAAGAACGGCGACATATTGCTCTCCGTCAATCTCATAGCTGGCGGCCGCAGCGACAGCTCCGCTCTGCGCATCGAAGCTCCAGACTTTTTCTCCATCGCTGGCCCTATAGGCGGAGAACATCCCGTTCGGCTCCCCTTGAAAAAGAAGATTTCCTCCGGTCGCCAGAATGCCGCCATAACCGATGCCGTCATGTTGAACGCGCCAGACAGTTTTTTGTTTCGATGGATCGAAAGCGGTGATCGACGCGCCGATCGTTTTTATGGATTTCCCGCGCTCTTCCACGCTCGTGGGACCAACATTGGTCGCCGATGCGTTGCCCAAATTCCATTCGCCGGCGTGAAAGCGGAAACCCATTTCGTCCTGATAGCCGAACATGTGATCCTGGGTGGGAATATAGACGAGCCCTGTATCGGGGCTGTAGGCCATAGGGTGCCAGCTATGAGCGCCATAGGCGCCGGGCCGGGCCACAAAATTCTTGTCGTTGCTCGCAGACCATTTCGCCTCTTCGTTGACGATCGGCCGCCCTGTCTTCGCGTCCACGCCCGTCGCCCAGTTGACCGATACAAATGGCTGCGGCAGCGTCGCGAGTTCGCCGTTCGATCGGTCAATCACGTAGAAGAAGCCGTTTTTCGGCGCCTGCATCGCCACCTTGCGAGTCGCCCCCTCAATCTCGATATCGGCAAGAATGATTGGCTGGGTCGCCGTGAAATCCCAAGATTCAGCAGGCGTTTCCTGATAATGCCATTTATAGGCGCCGGTCTCTGCGTCCAGCGCAACAATGGATGAAAGAAAAAGATTGTCCCCTTTTCCGTCAGACCGGATTCTGTAGTTCCACGGGCTTCCATTGCCGACGCCGATCAAGACCTGATCGAAATCCTCGTCATAGACGATGGCGTCCCAGACCGTCCCGCCGCCGCCATATTTGTACCATTCCCCGAACCAACTCGAGGCCGCTTTCTCTTTCATGACGGCGTCAGACGCCTCACCGTCGGGACCGGCGGCGGGGTCGCCGGGCACAGTATAGAAACGCCACGCCTTTTCTCCCGTTTCGATGTCATAGGCCGTAACATATCCGCGAACACCGTATTCGGCGCCGCCATTGCCGATAATGACCCTGTCCTTCACAATGCGAGGCGCGCCGGTGATCGTGTAAGGCGTCTCCGGATCGAACGTCTTCGCGGTCCAGACCACGGCCCCGGTCCTGGCGTCGAGCGCAATAAGACGTCCGTCGAGCGCGCCTACGAAAATCTTTCCGCGCGCCGCTGCGACGCCGCGATTGCCGACATCGCAACAAGCATCAAAGCCCTTTTCTCCGGGCACTTGGGGGTCAAAACGCCAAACCTGGTCTCCGGTTTTCGCGTCAAATGCATAGACTTTCGACCAGGCGGTCGACACATAAATGACGCCGTCAACAATGATCGGGTTCGCTTCCTGCCCGCGATCGGTGTCAAGATCCGCGTACCAGGAAAGACCTAATCGATCGACATTCTCCGCGCTGATTTTCTTGAGGGGGCTGTAAAAGTCTTCCCGATACGAACCGCCGATGGTTGGCCAGCCCTCAACCGATGCCGGTTCAGTGGGCGCGCGCGAACACGAGGCCGCGCCAAAAATCGCCATAACCGCAAACGCGATCCGAAGTTTTTTCGCCTTTGTACCGACACAGTCGACTTTTTCTAGGATATGCATTGCCATCCGCCCTCTTCTTCTAGGTTTTGCATGCGTATGAAACGATCCTTGCCCACAGCTAGGCGGTCTGAGATTCCCTCAAACTCAGCTCACGGATCATTGCATTACGAATCTCGAATTTCTGCACCTTTCCCGTCACGGTCGTCGGGAACTCATGCACGAAACGAATGTAGCGGGGCACCTTGTGTCGCGTGATACGACCGTCGCAATACTCGCGAACATCACCTTCTCCCAAAGAGGCTCCGTGCTTTAGCTGGATCCATGCGCAAAGCTCCTCCCCGTATTTTTCATCGGGCACGCCAACCACTTGCACGTCTGCAATCTGCGGATGGCCGTGTAAAAACTCTTCGATCTCGCGTGGATAGAGGTTTTCTCCGCCGCGTATCACCATGTCTTTTAACCGGCCAACGACATTGCCGTATCCTTCCGCGTCGATAACGCCCACATCACCAGTGTGCATCCATCCATCGTCATCAATTGCTTCTGCTGTGCGCTCAGGGTCGTCCCAGTATCCCAACATGACGGAATACCCACGCGTGCAGATTTCGCCGGACGACCCCACAGGCGCCGTTCGCCCGTTCTCGTCGATAATCTTCACTTCGAGATGCGGATGAACTGTCCCGATCGTGGAAACACGGCGTTCGATTGTGTCATCTCGCGTACTCTGGAAACTGACCGGACTGGTTTCGGTCATTCCGTAAGCAATGGTGATGTCTTTGATATTCATTTTCTCAATCACCTGCCTCATCACTTCAATGGGGCAAGGAGATCCGGCCATGCAGCCTGTACGCAGCGATGTCAGGTCGTAATCCGCAAAGTCTGGATCGCCCAGCATGGCGATAAACATCGTGGGCACGCCGAACAGGCCGGTGCAACGTTCCGTTTCTATTGTTTGCAGCGCGGCCGCAGCATCGAAAATCGCGCTAGGATAAACCATAGCAGCGCCATGGGTGACGCAACCGAGGTTGCCCATCACCATGCCGAAACAATGATAGAGCGGCACTGGAAGGCATAAACGATCACCGCGGCGCAGCCCCAGACGGCCTCCCACAAAGTACCCGTTGTTCAGAATATTACGGTGCGATAGCGTCGCGCCTTTTGGGTGTCCGGTCGTGCCGCTTGTAAACTGAATATTTATCGGATCGCCGGGCTTCAGTTGCGATCCTATCGTTTTCACTTGCGTAAACAGCGCGGCGTCATCGCATTGTTGCAGGCTTTCGAACGTCACCCAACCTTTTCGCTCTTCGCCGCCGATTTTGATGAGATATTCCAGCGTGGGAAACGCAGCGCTGACAAGCCTCCCTTTCTCACGATTGGCGACTTCAGGCGCTAACGACTCCAACATCTCAACATAACTACTGGAACGAAAGCGCTCCGCCGCAACAAGCGCTTTGATCCCGACTTTGTTCAATGTGTATGCAAGTTCTGAGGTTCTATATGCCGGATTAATCGTCACCAGGATCAATCCCAGCTTTGCCGCGGCAAACTGGGTGAGCGTCCATTCGGCGCAATTCGGCGACCAGATACCGATCCGGTCGCCCGGTTGCATCCCGAGCGCGAGAAGACTCGCCGCAACTCTGTTTACGCGATCTTCGAACTCTTTATATCGCCATCGGATATTTTGCGGTGCGCTGATCACCGCCCACTCCTCGGGCCATTTGCTGGCTGCTTCTTCGAGCGCCTTCCCAATGGTCATGTCCAGAAGCGGCGGCTCGTATACGCCAACGACATGACTAAGAGCCTGTTCGTTCATATGCTGTTCCTAAACTAGCCGTTACGTCGGGCCTTGTTCCCACCGCACATCGGCGGCAGTTGCCTTCGCAGGCTACGCGCGAAGAGCCTCTTAAGCGCTTCGCAACGCTTGGCTTATCGCCTCAATCTGCTTCAATACGTGTACGGAACAAGACGGTGTGATAGGGAATCCATGTGGACACGTTCCAGATGATGTCCACATCGTCACCGACCTCGTCGATCCACGGCTCGATGATATTGGGGCCGTAAAGCAATCCGTAATCGACATCTTCATCTAGATTGGGGTGCGCATAGTCCGGCGCGCAATTTGTTCCCGAGCAGTCCGGATGATAGAGAATGCCCCCGGACGCATATTCACCGGTCGGCGGACTAGACAGCGGATTTCCCGGATAGAAAACGTCCTGCGGCGGCGACCAGGGCCCCCACGGATCGTCTGCGGTTCTCATGCGGATAGCGCCATTGCCGACATCCACATCGTCGCATTGGCTCGCTCCGATAAAAAGCTCGACAACGCCGCAAGTCTGAAACACGAGCACCGGGAATGTGGACAAGCCTCCGCCGTACAACATAACCCATTTGTCGAGGTGCTCGACCCAACGGACGCTCATCTGACCGACGATGTCATGCTGTTCATCCTGAAATCCTGACATGGTGGAATCGAGATCGATAGGAACGGCGTCCGCTTCACTCGTGCTGAATGTCGGCACGCCTCCTGAGAAGCCTGTGAAATAGTTCACCGTCCAGTTGAAACTGGTTCCTGTCGGCATATCCACATAAGCGAAATAAAGACTGGCGGGCCGACCGTTAGCGGCGACGCCGGCAAAGTTCGTTCTCCCGAACAGAAACACCCGCCTATAGGCGCCGGAGCTTCCCGCAATGTCGTAATCCTGATTGGCGCCGCCGGCCCCGTTAGAGGGCCGGAAGTCCTGTACAGTGGTCGTCGCCACATTCATGAACTTGTTCGTCACCCACTTTTTGCTGTTTGTGTAAAATCGCTCGTCGCTCGTGCTTCGCACGCCGACCCGCAAGGTAAATCCGCTTGAAAGGATACGACCGACATTTGTGGCGCTGTACATTGTACTCGACGTGTCGGAACAAAAGCCGGAGCCGATAATCGGCCACCCGAAAGCGTTCCGCATCGTGTCGTTGAAACATCCAAAGGTTCCGTCGGTGCAGATGCCAGTGAAGCCTTGCTCGTCATCATACTCCTCTCCCCAGAACGCGAGACCGCCGTCGCAGGTCATGTCAGCGCCATTGCTCGTGCAATTCCCAGTCGTGAGACAGCCCTGCGGCTTGGAGTGGAGAAAAATCGCATACTCATTCGTCCCGTTGCTCCATCCCGCCGCGGGCGTCTTGAAAGCGTCCAGCCAATGATTATCGACGTTCAGAGCCTTGGCGGTCGCCGTGCCGGAATGCTGCGCTAACAGCACCGTGGGCAGGTTCGTTGGCGTTATGAGCGATGGATCGCTCCAGGCGCTAAGATCCAGCGATCCGAAAGCGTCATCGAATGTAAGCGCCGTTTGACCGGATAACGGGTGATAGTTCGGATCGATCGGATCGCCGCCTTGCGTTTCATGCGTATCGCCGAGCAAAACGCGCAACTCGCCGTCGTGAACATAAGTCCAGCCCAGATCGGTTCCCGAAAACTTTATGGTGATGGGCGCAACATTGTCCGGATCGAGATTATCGGGACTGACGAAAGGTCCCAGCACAGTTGTGCTCCCGACAGTGGGATCGGCTGCGGCCGGGGCTATGGCTGTAAACGCCACTGCCAATCCTGCCGCGCATAAACAGCTCATTTTCTTCATAGAATTTCC
>JAUIEG010000041.1 GCA_030428745.1 Alphaproteobacteria bacterium | reverse complement strand
CCGCTAAATGACGGATTTTACCTAAAACGCGCAGGAATCGAGAGTAGAACTGCGCTTTGAGTGGTTTCCGCCATTCACTATGCTCAATTTTCTTCGTCTGATGACATGAACCGTAAAAGCTAGGAGAAGTTCTGCAGGATGTATGAACGAACCATCGCCCGCGCCTCAGTCCTCCTTACCGCGCTCGTCTTTACGGCGTTCGGCCTTTTCGCCATGGGGGCGGCTGCGCAACCGGCTTCCGATACGGGCGAAACCCAGTCGTTTTATCTCGACACGGCTAAAGACGTTCTCGCCGTTTCGCATGAAGGAAAAGTCGCGATCCGGGCCACGCCGGAAGGTATCACCCAAGTGAATGGACCGGGACTCGCCCTTATTTCGCAAGTGCGAGATCAGGCTGGCGCCGTGATCGGCGTTGCGAGCGAACTCGAGGATTTTTCGGCCAGTGGCGGACCGGCTTCCGGCGGAATTTGGGACACATACTGGACGATCAATGTCTTTGGACGTGGATCCTTATTTCTCCATGAGAAAGAGCAGGTTCTTCCTGAGCACATCGAAATCTTTTCCGATATCCTCGGTAGCGACGCCGATTGGACAGGCAACGACACCAAAGCTACCAATGTCGGCCCCGCACCGGGCGGTTTTGGAAAAATCATCGGCGGAACGGGTGAGTTTGAAGGTGCGACCGGTGTTTTCGAAGAAATCATAACGATGCGGCGATTTACAACGACGGGCCTGCTCGATGCTACGATCGAGATTCGCGTTAGACTTGAACCGTCGCGATGAAGTCCGCCTTTGCGCAGTTGTTTTGGCGGGCTTTACGCCCGGGTCACCGCTTGCACCGTCCCACAAAATAATCCGTATAGAAAATAGAAAACAATCAATGATCACTCAAGAGAAAGCCGCTGTTGCAACTAACGACTCCTTAAGTGTTGGGTTTGCGTTGTTGCGTGCATGTTTTACGCCGATTACGAAAGTGTCCTGATGCGCCTCGCCTCATCACCCATTCCTCGCGCCGAAATGCACGTATTCGATCTAGCTGCGATTCCGTGGACCTCCGCCGGCGCCGAAGGGCTATATCAAAAAATTATCCGGCTGGATGACGATAAAGGTCAGTTCTTCGGCGCAGTGGCTTTCGACCCATTCGTTCGCAGCCGGACTCATCAGCATCTTGATGTGGCGACAAGCTACTTTCTTGAAGGTGGACTAAGCGATTATCAAGGCGCCGTATCGCGCGGCGAAATGGGCATCAATCTTGCCGGCGCGACGCACGACGCCATTTCATACGCCAGGACTGTCCTTGTCAGTCGCCTTGAGGGGCCGGTAATCTATCCGGAGCCTGGCGCGGGCGTTCACCGGCTTCACGCTGGCGCGCGTGCAAGCGCCGAGCTTGCGTTGCCTGCTTTAGCTGAGCCTGACATCAACATCGTGGTTGACGGGCTACCGCAAACCTCGGCGGGCTTCGAGCACGCTTCAAGCCAGCTTATATATGACTACTTTGGGACCCGGCATGATTTGCGCCTCCTTCAACTGAGAATGTTGCCAAACGCCAGCGCGCCGGCGCACGTTATCGACAGCCCATATGAGCTGTTCGTTAAGGGCGGCAGCGTAGAGATTAATGGCGCAAGCATCAGCGCTGGGTCTCTCGCCATAATCGAGCCTGGCCGAATTGAATCCATGAAAACGGAATATGGTTGCTGTGCCATCGTCTGGGCGGACGGCTCCGCATATTGGGACGAGGACGGAAGAACCGCTCCACTGTACGGCTAAAGGTTAACCGCGATCTGCGGATATTCAACACGTTTGGTGCGTATAGGAACCAGTTGACGGGAGATTGAAGTTGGTCCCTTTTGTGACGTCTGACGGAGCGAAAATCAATTATCTCCGTCGCGGCAGCGGTGAAACGATTGTTCTCCTGCACGGCTGGTCGATGTCGACGCTTTATTGGCGGCGCCAACTCATACCTTTGTCAAAAAACTTCAATGTTATTGCGATTGATCTGCGCGGTCACGGAATGTCAGCGACAACCGACGATAATGACGCAAGCATAGATCGACTAGCGGCAGACGTCGTCGAACTGATGCGTCATTTGAACGTTGATCGCTTTCATGCAATCGGCTGGTCAATGGGCGCTAGCGTGTTGCTGGCGCTTCATGACCGCCTCGGCGCTTCTTCATTTTCGACCGTTACATTAGTGGAGCAGCCGCCAAAACTGTTGAACGGTGACGGTTGGTTCGGCGGATTGTCCGATTTAACCGTTCAAAAGGTCGAATCGCAGGTTGCCGCCATTAGAACCGACCGTGACGCCGTTATCGAAGCATTCGTGCCAACCATGTTTGAACTCCCGCTCACACCAAGTGCGCTCGAACAGTTCGTTAAAGATGCAAAGAGGCCTAATGTTGGTTTCGCGGCGAGTTTATTTAAAGATTTGAGCCTGGGAAGCTGGCTGCATGTTTTGCCGACAATCGAATCGCCGACATTGCTGATCGCCGGCGCTTCGAGCATTGCCCGTATTGGCGTGGAGCATATGCAGAGCCGAATTGCAGGATCGGAACTTATCATTTTTGAGAACAGTCGGCATTGCCCTTTCTGGGAGGAGGCCGATCATTTCAACTGGCGTGTCCTAGATTTCATCCAAAGGCAAACAGGATAGCGGGAATGGCGAGTAATTGCGCGCTTGTGAGTTTGCCTCAACCCCGGACAACGTTCTGCATTCCGACCGGAAGGCTTGTTTCGCCATCATACGCACTACTTTTTTCTAGGTGATTTTCGCTATGGCCTCAAAGGCGATGAAACTTCTAGAGTGAGCGAAAAATTCCAGACTGCGTTTCCCTTTCAGAAAAACGTTTCGATGATCGGGCCAAAGGGAGAGAAAATGACAGGCCGGCTTGCGGACAAAACAGCCATTGTGACAGGCGGCGCTTCCGGTGTTGGAAAGGCGACTTGCAGGCTTTTTGCCGAGGAAGGCGCCAAGGTCATCGTGGCGGACGTCCAGTTTGAAAAGGCGCTCGCCTTTGCCGAAGAATGCGGCGGTGAAGCCCGCCTTCTCGACGTTTCCCGGGAGGAACAATGGCGCGAACTCGCTGACCACTGTCTCGAAGAATATGGAAAGCTCGACATTCTCGTTAATTGCGCAGGTATCGGACGCGCGGGCGATTTTGAAAGCCTGACAGCGGAAGACTGGAACGCCATGGTCGGTGTCAATCTCAATGGCGTATTTTTCGGCTGCAAGCATTGCGTCACAGCGATGCGCAAATCCGGAGCCAAGGGCTCCATTGTCAACGTCTCATCCGTCGCCGGTCTTGTTGGCGGTGAAGATATTGCCGGATACAGCGCAACAAAAGGCGGCGTCACCATGCTGACAAAATCAGTGGCGCTCGCCACCGCTAAATACGGCATCAGATGTAACAGCATTCATCCGACTTATGTGGACTCGGAAATGCTGGACGATGTTGCTGAACGGTTTCCATCACGTCAAGCAATGTTAGATGGCATGGCGTCGCTTGTGCCGCTTGGTCGGGTCGCCAAGCCTATCGACATTGCGCAGGCGATTCTGTTTCTTGCTTCTGAAGAGTCTTCGATGATCACCGGCTCACCGCTTCTGGTCGACGGCGGGCAGCTTGCAGGCCTCCCCAGCCGGCACAACGGATAAAGCTTATGTCACTTACCGGCTTGATGCAGGACGCGCCTTTAATGATTTCATCGCTGCTGCGTTATGCGGCGACCTATCATGGAGGACGCGAGATCGTCACCCGGACTGTCGAAGGGCCGATCCATCGCTATGCTTATCGGGACGCCTATAAGCGCGCGGCAAAGTCTGCAAACGCGCTCCTCAGCGAAGGCGTAAAGCCCGGCGACCGTATCGCCACCCTCGCCTGGAACACTCATCGTCATTTTGAACTTTTTTACGGTGTATCCGGCATTGGCGCCGTCCTTCACACCATCAACCCACGGCTTTTCGATGAACAGATAAAATACATCGTCAACCATGCGGCAGACCGCATGATGTTCGTCGATCTGTCTTTCGTCGAACTCGCAGAGCGCTTGGGCGGTGAGTTTCCTTTTATCGAACGTTATGTTGTGCTCACTGACCGGGCGCACATGCCTCGGACAACCTTGCGCGGCGCTATAAGCTATGAAGACTTTATCGCGGATGCGCCGGATCATATCGACTGGCCCGATTTCGATGAGCACGCAGCATCTTCGCTCTGCTATACTTCAGGCACAACCGGTGATCCCAAAGGCGTTCTTTACTCTCATCGGTCAACTGTTATTCATGCACTCGCCGCCGCTCAACGCGGCGCTCTCGATCTTGGGGCAGAAGACGCAATCCTTCCCATCGCGCCTATGTATCACGCTAACGCCTGGGCTATGCCCTATATCGCGCCGATGACGGGCGCAAAGCTGGTGCTGCCCGGACCGAAAATGGACCCGGAAAGCATTATCGACCTTATCAATGAAGAGAGCGCCACCTTCGCCTGTGCGGTGCCAACCGTCTGGACCATGGTGCTCGATCATCTTGAAAGCCGCGGCCTGCGCATCGACAGTATGAAACGGACAACCATTGGCGGTTCAGCCGTGCCGCAATCAATGATCGACACGTTCCGTGACAAATATGATGTTCGCGTTTTGCAGATCTGGGGCATGACTGAAACAAGCCCTATGGGCACGGTGTCTTCATTAACGCCTGAAGTCGCCAACCTTTCTCCGAAGGTACAGCGCGAACAATTGTCCAAGCAGGGCCGCGTTCAATATGGCATTGAAATAAAGATCGTCGACAAGGACGGAAGTCTTGCTCCGCGCGACGGTGAAACTTCCGGCGATCTCTGGGTGAAAAGCCCCTTCGCGGCCAAGTGCTATTTCAAGCGAGAAGATGAAATCCCCTTGGACGATGACGGATGGTTCCCGACAGGCGACGTCGCCACATGGGACCAATATGGCTACATGAAGATCACCGATCGTACAAAAGACGTGATCAAATCCGGCGGCGAATGGATTAGCTCCATCGAGCTTGAAAACGCAGCATCTGGTCACCCTTACATCACACAGGCCGCCGTGATCGGCGTCTACCATCCGAAATGGGAAGAACGTCCTTTGATGCTCGCAGTCGCCGCACAGGGCACGACTATCAGCAAGGATGAGTTGCTTGGCTATCTCGCTAAACAATTCGCCAAATGGCAGCTGCCAGACGATATCGTCTTTGTCGACGAGTTGCCTTTGACGGCGACTGGAAAAATAAAAAAGACCGCCATTCGCGAAACATACAAGGACTACAAACTCCCAAGCGCCTGATCTTTCAAAAGGAACCGCCGCCATGGCTCTCGATCCCCAGACCAAAGCCCTCCTCGACGCCATGAATGCAGTGGACGGCCCTAAACTCTATGAGATGGCGGTCAAAGACGCTCGTATGGCGCTGGAAGCAATTTCCATAGAGAACGGCGGCAAGCCCCAGGAACTCAAAAAGGTTGAAAACAGGGATATAGACGGCCCGAACGGCGCCATTCCCGTTCGCATATACTGGCCCGAAAAAGCTACCGGCAAACTGCCTCTCCTTATCTTCTATCATGGCGGCGGTTTTGCACTCGGCAACCTTGATTCTCATGACGGCATTTGCCGCACATTATGTCATGAAGCCGGAATTATCGTCGTCAATGTTCATTATCGCCAGCCGCCTGAGCATCCTTTCCCTGCGGCGCCGGAGGATTGCTATGCGGCGCTCGACTGGACGGCGCAAAACGCCGAATCTCTAGGCGGCGATGTAACCCGCATCGTTGTGGCAGGCGACAGCGCCGGCGGCAATCTTGCAACGTCTGTTTGCCTAATGGCGAAAGAAAAAGGCGGGCCTAGCGTCTCTTACCAGATCCTTTGCTATCCAGGCCTGATGCGGACCGCCAATGATTTGACGCCGTCACGCAAGAAGTTTGGCGGAGGCGGATATTTTCTGTCAGCAGGTGACGTCCAATGGATCGCCGATATGTACACGCCAAATCCGGATGATCTGAAGAATCCGCTCGCCTATCCCCTGCTGGCCAATGATTTGTCTCGGCTTCCGCCAGCGCTTGTCATTTCAGCCGGAAACGACATGTTACATGATGAAGACAAGGAATTTGCGGAAAATTTGCACGCTGCTGGCGTCGACACGGAGTATGTTGACTATACAGGGACCATTCACGGCTTCATTTCATTCAACGGCGTTCTTGACGTCGGCCGGGACGCTCTCGCGCTTATCACGCAGAGATTAAAAGAACGCCTCCGCTAGAGGTTCAGGGCCGGCGTATCGGATCAGCGCCGTCCCAGACATCGGCTTGCGCCTTGATCCCTGCGAACAAATCCTCAACGCCGTCGCTAAGCTCAATCAACTCGATCATACCCGGCAGCTTTCCTTGCGTGTCGATATAGGCGAAACGCTTGCGCCCAACCGGCACGACTTCACCACTAAACGCCACCTTGGCGCCGTCATTGAGATAGTTTTCTACATCGGCGTCGAACGTATCCGTCGTGATCGCCCAATGATGAAAAGCGCCATATCCATGCTTTGCGACAATATCCTTGTAGACCGATCTCGCATCATCATTTTGCACAATCAATTCGAAACTCATCGTATCTGTAAACGCCATGGCGATTGATATATCGATTGAGGTCGCCTCACCATAATATTTCATTTTCTCGGCCGGGAAGTGCTCCATGATCATCCAAGGGCCAATATTCAGCTTGTTAACCCACTGCAATGCAGCTTTTTCCAGATCGTCTACGACATAGGCTACTTGCATGATGGCGCCGACAGGCTTTCCAAACTTACACATCCGGGTCATGTAACACTCCTGTCAATTTATCAGCTGCATGCCGCCGTCAACGACGAGCTGTGCACCAGTTATATGCCGCGCCTCATCAGAGGCAAGGAACAGCGTTGCATTGGCGATATCTATAGGATCACCGAACTCTCCTAATGGTATGCGTGAAAGATATTCCGCGCGAACATCCTCAAAGGCGGCGCTGGCAAGCTTGGAAGTATCGGCCATCAACTTGTCATGCATAGGTGTTCTGATCTGACCCGGATGGATCGTGTTGCATCTGATCTTATAGCCGTGTTGCGCACAATGCAGTGCGATCGACCGAGAGAGCTGAAGCACCGCCGCCTTGCTGGCGCCGTACGCGGTGATGAATGGCGTCGGCACGAGCGCCGCAATAGAAGAAAGGTTGATGATCGAACCGCCGCCGCCCTGCGCCATCAGTGGAATAGCCTCTCGGCATCCAAGAAAGACTCCTTCAGAGTTGATCATGAATGTCCGGCGCCAATCTTCCAGGCTGGTTGTTTCCGGCGAATCCTTGCCGGACACGTCGCCAATACCTGCATTGTTGACGAGAATATCGAGACCGGATAACCGCTCCCCAGTCTTCGCGATGAGATTTCGCCAGTCTTCTTCTTTCGACACGTCCTGAAGGAGGAACGCGGCGCCAATCTCATTTGCCGCGCGTTCTCCGGCATCGCTATCAATATCCGTCAGAAGAACCGATCCGCCTTCTTCTATAAAGCGCCGGGCGATGGCGAAGCCGATCCCCTTGGCGCCGCCAGTAACGACAGCCCGCTTCCCATGCAAACGCCCGGCGATGACCGTCCTCACTCTAAAAAGATTTTTGGATTGATACGCCCCAGCGACGAGGCGAGGCGAAGACCCCCTCAACGTGGCCAAAGCTGGAGAGCGCGGAAATGCCGCCAGTGAGATAGGTCTCGTTGGTGAGATTGGTGCCGTAGGCGGCCAACGTCCAACCGGCCGCGTCATTGATCAGGGCAAGTCGGGCGTTGAACAGGCTGACGCTTTCCTGCTGCAACTCGGGCGTGTTGGGCGAATCGATGAAATGATCGCCACGATAGCTCCAATCACCGCGCAGGCTAGCCCGCCAGTCGGCGCTGATTGGATAGTCGATCGTCATGCCGAGATTGGCCGTCCATTTTGGCGAACGCGCAAGTTCATTCGTGACTGCAATGGTGGCGCCGGGATTTAGCTCTTTATATTCAGCATCAAGGAAGCCGATGCCGCCGTCGAAAGAGAAAAACTCGCTCGGGCGGGCCTGAAACTCCGTTTCAACGCCTATCGTACGGGCGGAACCTGCATTCTCAACAATCAGAATGAGATTGCCGGTCATATCGGCGCTGACGATATTAAGCTGAATGTCCTTGTAGTCGTAATAGAATACCGAGGTATTGACGACGAGCTTTCGGTCCAGCAGCTCTGTCTTGACGCCGCCTTCATACGCCCAGACAAATTCAGGATCAAATGAGCCTACTTCCGCAGTTGTAGTCGGACGCCCGTTAAAGCCGCCGCTTTTGAAGCCACGAGACGCCGAGGCATAAGCGAAGACATTGTCACTCGCTTGAAACTCCAAACTGACTTTGGGAAGAAAGGCGGACCATTTGTCCGAAACGGTCGTCGCCGGAATAATCGGCACACCTGCATTCACCCGCAGATGCTCCAGGAAGTATGTCTTTTCATCCTGAGACCAACGGAAACCTCCGGACACGGAGAAACGATCCGTAATGTCTAGTGTGTTATGAGTAAAGAAGGCATAACTCTTGGTGTCGATTTGATTATAAATGTCAAAATCGAGATCAAACCCCACATTGACCGGATTGCCCATGCCGCCGGCACAGACAACTGTTGGATCGATACCGAAATCGCCGCAGTCCGTGCCTGGCGCACCGCCAAGGTAAATGACGGCGCCCGGCAGACCTTCCAGCGCATCGAAAAGGCCCGATGCAAGGCTCACATTGTTTTCGTCAACAGCGTGCTCGTCGAAATAATAGCCGCCGATCAGCCAGTTCAGACCGCCATTCATAGCGTCGCCGCTGACCTGAAGCTCCTGGCTGAACTGGTTTTGGTCGACAGTATTATTCGTCTGGATGTACTGAACCGGCGAATTGTCGCCGTCCCGCGCAAATTCGGCCTCCAGAGAACGATAAGCCGTGATCGACTTCACGGAGACAGGCCCCATATCCCATATCAACGTTCCGCCAAGGCCCCAGATGTCGTGATCATCTACATTCGGTCCCGTAGCAGAACTGTTGAATGGATCGCCGCCATTCTCGATAGCCGGCGCAGCAATCATCATCGGGTCGCCGACAAGGCCCTGCCAAAGCGGCGCAAGCCCACTCGCTGGATCATATTCGAGCACTGCAGTATTTGCGCTGCCGCCGTCACGATGAGAAATATCAAAAGAAAGAAGCGCGCTAAAATTCTCTGTCGGCGTCCATTCCGCGAGAGAGCGCCCCGCTATCACTTCTTCATCACCCAGACGATCACCCGCGATGATGCGGTCCGTATAGCCATGCTCCGTATTGTAGTAGATCGTGTGCCGTGTTTTTAACTGATCAGTAAGGGGAAGGTCGACCGAGCCCTTGACAGAATAGTGCGAGTACCGGCCAGCCGAGACCTTGATGTCGCCGCCGAATTCATCCGCAGGCCGTTTCGAGATAAGGCTGATCGCGCCGCCTATAGTATTACGGCCGAACAGCGCGCCTTGCGGACCGCGCAGAATTTCAATGTGATCGACGTCAAGAAAATCCAGGATCGTGCCAATTGAACGCGCATAATAAACATCATCAATGTATAGTCCGACGCCAGGATCCGCTGTGATCAAGAAGTCTGTCTGACCAATGCCGCGGATAAAAATATCCGAATTGGTGCCGCCGCCTGATCCGCCGCTGGCAAACCCAATCGCCACATTGGGCGCGAAACGGGCGGCATCGTCAATATTCCCGGCCCCTCGGGTCTCGAGCATGTCTCCGGTCAGCGCCGTAATCGCAAGCGGCACGGTCTGAAGGTTTTCTTCGCGTTTACGCGCCGTCACCGTGATCGTGTCAACGCCCGAAGCGTCCTGAGCCAAGGCGGCGTCCGTCAGCATCAACGTCGCAAGCGACGCAAACGTCGCGGTCGACAACAAAGCCCGTGCTTTCAATCTCTTTGCGCTTCCAAGAACAAAACAATCTTTAGACAGCGTATTACGCATGCTAGCCTCCCTACGCCGCGCAATTTTATGGTTTAGCGGCTATTTTCACGCAGTTTGGTCAAAACGCCGTTCCGGTCGCCATAGCGGAAAATACTCAAAATGCCTGATCTGGATTTATGAATAAGGAATTGTTTAGAAACCGCTTTTTGCCAATTTAGCTTCTATAAGGGTCACCAATATTACACGGAGGCGCGAGCAGGCCTGCGATAATGTTGCTTGTTTTGGCCGGCGCGATTGGGATTGAAGCAGTGACCCCCACGGTATGAACGCAGATGCAATTATGATTTCCTATTAACTTTCAATACATTGCGAAATTAAAAATTGGAATGCGCTAGTTTTGTTAGCTCGTAAAATAGGTTGCGTCTAATGCGTCCCAAGCCCCCGATCAAACCCAACAATACCTCAGCAGAGCATGTGGATAGAAGCAACCACATAGATAAACTGACAACGCAAAACTGATCGCATGAAGATGCTAATAATGCTGACAATGACCAACCAAAAGTCATAGCTCGACTAATCACACACGCCGCCATTTGAACAACAAGGTATTATGTCAGCAATTTTAGACGCCATCGCAACGCGGCGATCAGCAGATTCAGCTCTTATTTTATATAGCCTGTGTGGTGGCAAATCCCGCCGGTTCTGCGGGTTCCCTTTACGGTATCAGGTATCATCAGGTGACCGGTCATGCTTTAACGCTCCGGTTTTTCTGATCAAGCCGGCGCATAGCATCCGGTTTTTTCTGGCGCCGTTCGCGCGCAGGCCGCGAACAATGTAACTATGCCCGGCGACGGGCGCTCGTGCGACCTCGCCTGCACACCGAAAGGCGAAGCGTTAGGACGAACCGCCCCACCGAACCTGGCCGATCATGTGGGCGAACTCTTTGACGCCATGTCCCAAGACGAACAGGAGCAAGTGCTTGCGTTTTTGATCGAGATACGTCGCGACGGCAAGCTAAACTCGGAAAAGCGAAATCGAAAGCCGCTGACCTAAGTGGAAACCCTTGGCGGCGTGAATGCGAGTCCCTCCGCTTCCAACTGCGCTGCCATACGATCTTCACGCTCCGTAGCGCGCTGGACCGATGGACGCTCTTCCATGCGACGCGCATGGTCGCGGAAGCCGGGATAGTCCTTCACCGGAAACTCCGCACCTTCAACGCGCCAGAAGACCCAGTACAAATAAGCATCCATGGCGCTCCATGTCTCGCCATACCACCAAGGGCGATCTGTGAGACGATCCT
>JAUIEG010000712.1 GCA_030428745.1 Alphaproteobacteria bacterium | reverse complement strand
CGCCCAGTCTGTCTCCAGCAGCGCCGGGGCGCCGAACACCCACAGACACAAACCTGCGCCAATGGCTGACCAGAATGAAAAGACAACGGTCGACTCGCCGCGGTTGAATTTTTTGACCAGCGGATTGTGAAGCGCATGAGCAATCACGGCGACGAAAAAAATCACCTCGCCTTCGCCGATTGCAAAAGAGACGATGGCGTTTATGTCGCCGCGAAAGATGACCCAGATAGCGCCGATTGCAGCAAGGGTCAGGCTGCCCAAAACTGTCACGCCTGCTTTCTGCCGCAGAATGAAGAAACTCAAAATCGCGGTCAAAAGCGGCATAAGCGTCAGCACCGCGCCTGTAGACACCGAGCTTGTCAGGCGCAACGCGACAAACATGAGAATGAAGTAGAACGCCATCAACCCGCCGAGTATGGGGAAACGCCACACTGCTTTCGGTCTTAAGATTTCGCGTCGGGCTGCCGCAGGCGTAAAGGCAAAGGCCATGGCGCCCATGACCGGGATCGCAATCATATAACGCACCGCGTGAAGCGCTGCAGGATCAATATGCGGCGTCGCGCGCTTGCCGATAAAAAATGAAAAGGAGATCAACAGCGCATAAAGCGCTACCGCGAGATGGCCCTGTACTCTCGGGCTGATCGCCATGACTGTTTTTCGTGCTTCAGCGATCATGCGCCGATCCGGAAGGCGAGACGGCACGGCCCGGTTTCGACTATAACATCGTCGCCCGGCTGTAATGGGCCAACTCCTTCCGGCGTACCGGTGAAGATAAGGTCCCCCGCTTTCAGCTCAAACTGTTGCGAAAGCGCGACAATGATGTCTTCAACCGACCAGATCATTTGCGTCAGCGGCGCATCCTGGCGCGTCTCACCGTCGACGATGGTTTTAAGGCGAGCGCTTGAAAGATCGCCAGCTTCGGCCGCCGGTGTAATCTCGCCAATCGGCGCCGAGGCGTCGAAGCCCTTCGCCGTATCCCACGGCGCGCCAGCGTCCTTCGCCCTCGCCTGATGGTCGCGGCGGGTAAGGTCGCATCCTGCTGCGTAACCAAAGATCGCGTCACGCGCGCCCGCCAAATCAAGGTTCTTGCCGCCTGATTTCAACGCAACCACCAGCTCGCCTTCGAAATGAAGATTGTCCGTCGCCTGCGCATAGGGGATCACCGATCCATCGGGCGCAACCGCATCGGCGGGTTTTGTAAAAAACACTGGCGGCTGGGCTTTGGGATCGCCGCCCATCTCACGCACATGATCGGCGTAGTTACGGCCGATGCAGAAGATGCGCCGCACCGGAAAGAGGCCGCCATTTTTAACACGGACAGCCGGTCTTTCCTGCGGTTCAATCACATAATCCATGGGCCCCTCCTAACGCGCTCAGTAAAGCGTCGCCATACCGACGGCGATAAGCGTTACGCCAATAGCGGAACCGGCGAGCGGAATAATGAACCAGAAGGCCCGCGCCATCAGCACATAGGACGCGCCAAAACCGACAATGGCGACGCGCACTATCATATCAGCGAGAATATCCGGACGGACAAGTCCACAATACGCCACGGCGAGCGCGTAAAAGATAACGCCAACGCTGTGGGAGAAATGGAAGCCGAGATAGGACAGCCAGAAATTCTTGACGTCCTTCCGCATGGCGATGCGCGTTTCCATCAATTGCGGAAGCAGGTCTTGATTGGCGGGCGCAAACTTTTTCGGCTGTTTTAAATCGGCAATGGTCATGCGCAAATGCAACGCGCCAAGCAGAAAAAAAACGCCGGCGCCTGTCGCGATCAACCATTGTCCGAAACTGTCGCCCGTCATGCGCCTGGACCTTTGAAGACCCGCTTCGTTGAGGCGGGAAACTTCACCAGCAGCGAGACCGGACGCACTGGCCGCTTTTCAAATCCGCCGCCGCAATTGGGGCAGAGGCCGGCAAGGGCGTTTTCGGCGCAGTCCGGACAAAAGGTGCATTCAAATGTACAAATACGCGCGTCTGCATCCGGCGGGAGGTCCTTGTCGCACCGTTCGCAATTGG
>JAUIEG010000711.1 GCA_030428745.1 Alphaproteobacteria bacterium | reverse complement strand
GAGGGGGGTGATGCCGCCGGCCGGTCAGAGCGTTACCGCTGGCAGATGCCGCAAGGGGGCGTCGATGCGGAAGAAGACATCGCCGCCGCCGCTTATCGCGAATTGAAAGAGGAGACCGGCGTTTCCTCCGCGACGCTGCTCTGCATCAGCGCCGGCTGGCTCGCCTATCGTTTTCCGGCGGAAGAGAAAAAGAAAAACTGGAAGGGCCAGCGCCAGAAATGGGCGGCCATGTTGTTCACCGGCGAAGACAGCGAAATCGATCTGGAAGCCGATGACCATCAGGAATTCGACGACTGGCGCTGGGGCGAGCTGGAAGAGGCGCCGTCGCTGATCGTGCCGTTCAAGCGCCCGGTCTATGAGGATGTGGTCGAGGGCCTCAAGCCCTTGCGCGACTTCCTGCGCGCGCGGGCGTAAATGGCGTATAGCCCGGATTTTCTGTTGGACCGGCTTCTTTACCGCGACGGGCTGATGCTGATCATCGACAAGCCGGCGGGGCTTCCGGTGCATGGCGGGCCCGGCGGAGGGGACAATCTCGAAAACTATTTCGAGGCCTTGCGCTTCGGCCTGCCGCGCAATCCGGCGCTCGCCCACCGGCTCGACCGCGACACGTCGGGGTGCCTTGCGCTGGGGCGCCATCCAAAGGCGTTGCGCAAGCTCGGCAAGCTGTTCTCCGACGGCAAGGTCGAAAAGACCTATTGGGCGATCACCAGAGGCGTTCCTGAAAAACTCTCGGGGACCATCGATGCGCCGCTCAAAAAAGAAAGCCGCGGCTCGGGATGGCGTGTCGTCATCGCTGATGACGGCCAAAACGCCGTCACCACCTATCGCACGCTGGCGCAAAAAGACGGCCTTGCCTTTATCGAAGCGAAACCGAAGACGGGCCGCACGCACCAGATCCGCGTGCATCTCGCCAGTCTCGGCGCGCCAATTCTGGGAGACCCTCAGTATGGGGATCTTTCATCCGAGGATCGGGCGCAGCCGATGATGCTCCATGCGCACCGGCTCATCGTTCCGATTTCAAAGAACAAGGAACCGGTCGTCGCCGAGGCGCCGCCGCCGGAGGCCATGCAGGCGTTGCTCGCGCAACTTGGCGCAAGCTGACGCCCGCCGCCTCCGGAAAAATTCACAATGTCAAAGAGCCCGGCAAAGACGGCGCAAAACGCCTCCTTGCCTGACGCTGAAAGAACCGTTGGGCTTTCATGATGGCGCCGCCCGAGATGGGTCAGGCCCGGTTGCTGTTCGGCCGCATCTCAACGCGAGAGGGATGATAAACCCGCCGGGGAAGTGGGGGATAACTCTTCACCAAACCTCAAAAAACAGGCCTTTTTCGCCATTTTTGAGGTGTTTTTCCCGTTATTGGGGTGGTGCTGAAATCATCCCCTCAGCGACTTTCATCGCTTGCCGTTCCCGGTCGTCCCAGTCGGCGCCGGAGATGATGGTGTAGGGCGCTTTCCAGTCGTCGAGGCGTTTTTTGGCGGCGTTGAAAAACCACTCGCGCTCGTTCTGTTTGCCGGCGTATCTGACGCCATCATCCGTCCACGGCGTTTCCGGCGTTAAAAGCAGATAATGATCGGCGAGGGTGGCGCGCGCCATGGCCTCAATCACTGGCGACGGCTCGCCGAGCAGATATTCCGCCCACACCGCGGTCATCAGCGCATCCGTGTCCTCGATCAGCAACGGCCCGGCCAGCGGTGAGAGCGCGGCGCGCATGGCCGCGTGGGTTTCAGTGATGTTGATGAGGTCGTCTTCGCGCCAGCCTTTGCCGTGTTTATAGCGCGGCTGCATGATCTTCTCGTCAAAGGTGCGGCCATATTCGCGCACGAGGCGGGTGTCGAAACGCTTGGCGAGACGCTCGCCCAGGATGGTCTTGCCGACGCTTTCGGGGCCGAGCAGGGTCAGGCGTTGTTGCGCGCGTTCGCTCACGACACTGCCTCCCCGCGGCGGTAAGCGCGGCGCCAGTTGAAATAGCCGATCGCGGAGATAATGAGGAACATCAGGTAAAGCACGGCGGTGGGATAAAGACC
>JAUIEG010000040.1 GCA_030428745.1 Alphaproteobacteria bacterium | reverse complement strand
CTTTCATCCGCCGGACCGACGCCGAGATGGTCCCAATGGCCCATATAGAGCACATATTCGTCCGGCTGCTCCGTTCCCGGCAGCACGCCGACAACATTCGCGGAATTGCTCCGGCGGATGGTGTTTTTCAAAGTCGCCGAAGCGTTGAGGCCGTCCATGGGGATCGCCTCGAAGCCGGCTTCATGCGCGGACGCTGTCACCGCGTCGAAATCGAGACCGGCCTGCGCGAACAGATCGCGAGCGACCGTTTCCTGCACCCAGCCTTCCAGCGCGACGCGCCCCGCCCCGCCATCGGGACGTTCCAGATCGAGTTGCGGCCCGGACCAGCTTCCCTCGACAACGCCCCAGCCATAAGCGGCCGGCGCCGTCTGGTGAACGATGAGCGCGGCGGCGGCGCCCTGGCGCGCTGCTTCTTCGTATTTGTATGTCCAGCGGCCGTAATAGGTCATGGCGCGGCCGTTAAAGAGCTCCGGATCTTCTGTCACATAGCCTGGGTCGTTGACGAGAATGACAACGGTCTTGCCCGTCACATCGACGCCTTCATAATCGTTCCAGCCATATTCCGGCGCCACAACGCCATAGCCGACGAAAACAACGTCGCTATCTTCAAAGGCGACATCTTCCTCAACGCGCTTTGTCCAATACATCGCTTCCGGACCATATTCGAGCGGGTCGCCATTGATGGAGAGGTTCGACTCATCGGGCTGCACCGTCAGCTCAACCAGCGGCACTTCCTGTTCATAAGAGTCGCCATTGCCGGGTTCGAGGCCGATCGACTTCATTTCATCAATGAGCCATTCGCGGGTCTTCATCCCGCCCGGCGTCGCCGGCGCCCGGCCCTCAAATTCGTCCGAGGCAAGGGTCGCGATGCGCGCGCGCAGGTTTTCCTCGCTGACCGGCGCGAGCGTCACTTCATCCTCTGCGACAGATGCGGCAGCGTCAGACGCATCGGGTTCCGGTGAAGACGCTTCAGGCGCGGAAGTATTCTGGCCGCAGGCGGATAGAAGGATGAAGGCCGCAAGCGCAGCCGGAAGTCGCAATGTCATGAAAAAAGCCCTCTGATGTGAGATTCCTTGGGCCGGACTTTGCCTGCCTAAAGAGCTACAGTCAAACGGGCGAATTAGTACGCTACAGACTTGATTCTAAGGGCTCTTGCGCCGTCGCGATTGCCCAGCGACGCGCCGATCAACAGCTTCGATTCTGTGCGAAGCGCCGAATAGACCGTAATTTCGTCAATCGTCGCGGTCGTGAGGTCGATGACCTGGCCCGGCGCCAAATTCATAAGCATGCCGAGAGTGATGTCCTCTTCGGTCAAGTCGGCGCGCAAGGCCACGGGCGATGCAGCCGCAAGTTTTAGAAGATCGCTTTTCCATTTCGCCTGCGCCAGCGGCACCGCCTTGTCATAATGATCGCGCATGGCGACCGTCAGACGTTCCGGGGCGATCACGCGGATCGTGCCGAGCGTTTCTTCTTCCAGCGTCTTGATTGAATAGGTCGCACAGACGACCCGCTGTTTGTCATCGGTGAAGTCAAACCGGCGCGGATCATCGCCGCTGGCCATCAGCTCCACCCCGCCACGAACAACGCCTGCATTATCAGCCTTGGAGAAAATCAGTTCGGCGGACCGGATCGCCAGCTTTTTCGCCAGGCGCCGGTCAATGGCGCTTACCGATTCCGGCATCGGCTCCGGCAGGTCCCTCGCCCCCGCCAGCGACCAGCCGGCCGCCCGCATGGAGGTTTCAAGATCGAGAACAATGATAAAGTCCTGTTCGACATTATAGCGGAAATGATAAATCGCCGCCTTGCCCGCATATTCGCCGAGCTGATCGTCGAGATTGGCGAAATATGCAGCCTCGGTCTCCGCAAGCTGGCATTTCTCACCATAGAATTCCGTAAAGGCGCCCGCTGCCTCCGCGCCCATGCGCTGCGGCAGGTCGGCGATGAGATGAAGCGGCCCGGGATCTTTTCCCGAGGCCGCCATTTTCTTTTTAATGATTTTTGCGTTTTCGCCGCTCATGCGCGCCAGGACCCCGGAACTCTCATTTACATCTGAGAAACCATATCAATCATCAATAGTTGTAAATTGCGTAAACGCGTAAAACTCGCCGAAAGGAGTTTAGGTTAACCCGTTCAATCGATTGCAATCGGGTGGACTGGATGGCTGGCCGCAATAAGGGCGAAGCGCCGATCATCATTAAACGAAAAAAGGTGATCGCCGGCGGCGGACACCATGGCGGCGCGTGGAAGGTCGCCTATGCCGACTTCGTGACCGCTATGATGGCCTTCTTTCTTCTGATGTGGCTCCTCAACGCCACCACCGAAGACCAGCGCAAAGGCCTCGCCGATTATTTCAACCCCTCCATTCCGGTCAGCCGCATTTCCGGCGGCGGCAACGGCGCGCTCAATGGAGAAAGCGTCTTTTCCGAAGACAGCGCCGTCTACAGCCGCGCCGGATCGGATGAGGAGTTCCCCAAATCGAAGGTCCTCGAAAATGACGGGGACAGCGACGAATTCGATCTCAACGGGGCCAAGGAAGGCCGCGGAATGGATGACGATCTCGGCGCAGGCGACGGCGAGGACGAAGGCGCGGAAAAGAACCAGGAACTCAATGAAGGCGCCGCCGCCAACAGCCTTGAAGAGGTTCAAGACCAGATCGACGCCCAGTCCGTCCAGGCGCTTGAAGGCGGTCTTTCCGAACATATTCATACGCGCATGACGCCGGACGGTCTTGTCATCGAACTTGTCGACGCCGACGGCGATCCCCTTTTCAATCTTGGCTCGTCAACGCCTTCGACATTGTTGCATAACCTTTTGGAAGTCATCGGCCCGGTGCTCGCAACTGTCTCAAATGACATGGCGATTGTCGGTCACACCGATGCGCGCGCTTTTTCTGTTAACGCAAATTACACAAATTGGGAGCTGTCGACTGACCGCGCCCTCGCGGCCCGCCGCGAACTTATAAAAAACGGTATTTCCGGTGAACAGATTGTTCAGGTTACGGGCAAGGCCGCGACCGAACCTTTCTCCGACGATCCTCTAGCTCCCCAAAACCGCCGTATCGCGATTACGCTGCTGACGAAAAAATAACCTAAAAAGTCCCTTGTTCATTAGGGCTTCCTTAAACACAGCAGCGATAAAACTAACGCTAGTAGTAAAATTTATTCTCGACGGGAGATTGATATGGGGATTTCGTCTGCGCTGAATGCCGGGGTTATGGGGCTCGCTGTCAATGCGGTAAAGCTCAGCACGATTTCGGATAACATCGCCAACTCGCAAACATATGGCTACAAGCGAGCTGACACAGAATTCGCTGACATGGTTCTAGCGCAGTCAAACGGCGACTATAACGCCGGCGGCGTACGCGCTCTCACCTATCGCGACGCCGGCGCACAAGGCTCCCTCGTCACAACGTCGAGCGCAACTGATATCTCAATTTCCGGCCGCGGCATGCTCCCCGTTACAGACGGCGCGAGCCTCAACCAGGCCGCCAGCGACCGCACACTGATGCTCACCTCAACCGGTTCTTTCTATACGGATGAATCCGGCTACCTGCGCACCCAGAGCGGCCTTCACCTGCTGGGCTGGCCAGCGGACGTGAACGGCAATGTCACGGCGCCGGTTCGCGACTCCATCGCAGGCCTTGAGCCGGTTCGCACCAACCTGAACCAGAACGCGGTTTCGCCGACTCAGAACATCACGCTTGGCGTCAACCTGCCGGCGACAGAAACAGAAGACGGCGCCCCGGCGAACACTTATGATCTGCCGATTGAATACTACGATACGCTCGGCCGTTCGCAAACGCTCGACTTCGAATTCATCCCGACGGCCCCGGCCAATCCTGGCGATCCGGCCACCAATGAATGGACCGTGAACATCTACGACCAGGCCGGCAACCCGGCGGCGGTCATCGCGACCTTCACTGTCACCTTCGACGATACAGTTTCAGCCGGCGGCTCGATCGCTTCGGTCACGGCTGGCGCCGGCGCCACTTATGACGGGGCCACCGGTAACCTCTCCATCACCACAGCGAGCCAGAATGTCGACATTTTCGTCGGCACTGCATCTGGCACATCGGCTCTCACTCAGCTTTCCGCCAGCTTTTCGCCGCTGACAGTGACGAAAGACGGCGCCCCCATCGGTAATCTGAGCTCGATTGAAATCGATGAACGCGGCGTCTTGCAGGCTGTTTATGACACCGGCTTCCGCCGTACGATCTTCCAGATCCCGGTTGCGGACGTTCCGAACTTCGCTGGTCTTGACGCCGTGGGCAACTCCGCCTTCGCCATCACCCAGAACTCCGGCGACGTTTATTTCTGGGATGCCGGCGACGGCCCGACCGGCACCACCGAAGGCTACTCCCTGACGGAGTCAACGACGGATATCGCCGCAGAGCTGACGGACCTCATTCAAACCCAACGCGCCTATTCATCGAACGCCAAGATCATCCAGACGGTCGATGAGATGTTGCAGGAAACTACTGACATCATCCGCTAGGCGCGCCAGTAACCAGTAGGAACAGGGGACGTCGTCATGACAATTTCCCAAGCGCTGAACAATGCAGCTTCCGGCCTGAGCGCGGCTTCGCGCCGGGCCGGCGTTACCTCAAACAATATTGCGAATGCGCTGACCGAAGGGTACAGCCGCCGCGACGTAAACTTGTCGGAACGTGTAACCGATGGCGCGGGCGCAGGCGTTTCCGTCTCCGGCGTCAGCCGGGCCACGAACCCAGCCGTCACCTATGAGCGCCGTATCGCGGACGCCAGCTTCGCGTTCAACAGCGCCAATGCCGGCGCAATGACGCGCGTTTCCAATTTCCTCGGCGGGCCCGATGATCCCACTTCCCTGTTCCAGAAATACGCCAATCTGGAATCGGCGATGCGCGCCCTTGCCGAAACGCCGAATTCAACGCCTTTACAGCAAAAAGTCGTTGCGACAGCGAACGACCTCGCCTCAACATTCAACCGGATCGCATCGAGCTATCAGCAAATCCGCACCGAAGCGGACAAGGAAATCGGTCTGCGCGTTGATGAAGTGAACGACGCGCTTCAAAAAATCGAAGCGTTAAATGGCTCCATTGGCCGCGGCAGCGCCACCGGCGCGGATGTAACTGCGCTCCAAGACCAGCGCCAGCAACTGATCAACAAAGTCAACGAATCGATCCCCGTGCGCGAACTCGTTCGCGAAGGTGGACGCGTTGATTTGATGACGCCGGAAGGTGTGTTCCTGCTGTCTGGCACGGCGCGCACGATCGAATTTTCGCCCGCCGCTTTGGTGACCGCCGGCCAGGAATATCTCGGCGGCGCGGGGTCCCTTTCCGGCATATCAGTCGACGGAAAAGACATCACACCGGGCGGCCCCGGCTCACTGCCGATTACAAACGGGGGCATCGCCGGGCTTTTCAATGTGCGCGACAACACCGTACCTGAAATGTCGCAGGCGCTTGACGCCCTCGCCTTCGATCTCATCGGCCGCTTCGAAGATCCGGCGGTTGACCCCACGCTCAATCCGGGCGACCCGGGCTTTTTTACTGACAATGGCGCAGCTTCCGACGTCTTGAACCTGAACGGTCTCGCCGGTCGCATCGAACTCAACGCAGCCGTTGACCCCGCCCAGGGCGGCGAAGTCTGGCGCGTGCGTGACGGCGTTCAGGCCGTGGCGCCTGGCCCCGCCGGCTCCGATGCGTTTGTGCGCGCGCTGATCTCCGCAATGACGGATTCGCGTCCTTCCCATGCCGCGCTTCAATCGCCAGGCGCTCTTAACGCCAGCGAAGGCGCAGCGCATCTGGCCGCCCTCGCCGGCGGCGCCCGCGCCAGCGCTTCCGAACAGCTGAGCGCGTCTTCCGCGCTGGCCCAAAGCCTTTACGAAGCCGAGAAATTCGAGACTGGCGTCGACACCGACCGCGAGCTTCAGAACCTCATCATTATAGAACAGTCCTTCGCCGCGAACACGCGCGTCATTCAAACTGTCGACGAAATGATCCGTCGCTTGATGGAAATCTGATATGTCCGGTTACGGTTTTCCCACACTGCTTCAATATAGCCGCCTGACCAACGCAGCGGCTGACCTGAAATCGCGGGCCGAACAGGCGCGCACAGAAATGGTCACAGGCCGTATCGCCGATCTCAAAGCCGAGCTCGGCGGCAAGGTCGGCGACGTCCATCTTCTCAGCAAGGCGATCAGCGATGTGACCGCCCGCCAGGACGCGGCGACCCGCGCCCTTGGCCGCGCGCAAGCCTCCCAGACCGCGCTGACGCTCGCCGAAGACGGCATTGTCACCATGGGCGCAGACATTCTGAGCGCTATCGGTCAAAACCACGAACCGAGCATCAATATCGCCGGCGCCAAGGCCAAGCTGCAGCTCGACGCCGCTATGTCCGCCTTCAACACCCGCTATGAAGGGCGCAGCCTTTTCGCAGGCGACGCCGCCGATCTTCCGGCGCTTGCCGATGCGGAAACCCTGCTCACCGACATTCGCGCAATTTTCGCCGGCGCGGCCGACAATGCGCAGCTGCAGACCGATCTGGATTTCTATTTCAACGATCCGGCGGGCGGCTTCGAAACGACCATCTACACCGGTGGAACGGGCGACGCTGCGCGCACGGAAATCGCCGACGGGGAATTGGTCGACTATAGCGCCAAGGCCGACGAACAGGCTGTGCGCGATCTCCTGCGCCATCTCGCGACCGTCGTTGTCGCCGATGAGCAAACCGGATTTGTGGATCGCAAAGAAGCGCTCTCCACGGCCGCCGGCGGTCTCATTCAGGCGTCCAGCGACATCATCGCCGTTCGCGCGCGCATCGGCGCCTCGGAAGAACGCATCGCCGCCGCACAAACCCGCCTTGAGGCCGAAGAGACGGCCTATAGCCTGACTTATAACCAGCACACTGCGCGCGACCCTTACGAAGCGGCGACACGCATGCAGCAACTCGAATCGCAGCTGGACGCGTCCTATATCGTCACGTCGCGGATTTCGCGTCTCTCCCTTGCCAATTACCTGAGATAAGAATGTTTGAACGTTTGAAAGTTTTCGTCGCTGCAATCCTCGCCGGCTTCGTTTTTGTCGCCGACGCATCCGCAGATGTGCGCCTGAAAGACATTGTCAATATCGAGGGGGTGCGCGGCAACGACCTTGTCGGTTACGGTCTCGTCGTCGGTCTCGACGGCACGGGTGATGGCCTGCGTAACTCGCCTTACACGGAAGAGGCGATGTCCAGCCTTCTGGAGCGTCTCGGCATCAATGTTCAGGGCGAAGATTTCCGCCCGCGCAACGTCGCGGCCGTCGTCGTCACCGCCACCCTGCCGCCATTCGCGCGCGCCGGCTCGCAGATCGACATTACAGTTTCAGCCATTGGCGACGCGAAAAACCTTCTTGGCGGCACGCTGATCATGACGCCGCTGCACGCCGGCGACGGCCAGATCTACGCGGTTGCGCAAGGTCCTGTGCTCGCCAGCGGCTTTTCCGCCGAAGGCGACGGCGCGTCGGTAACCTTTGGCGCGCCAACGTCCGGCTCTATCCCGCAAGGGGCCCGCGTCGAACGCGAAATCGAATTCAATTTCGAAGAGATGGAAACGCTGCACCTTGCGCTGCGCTCGCCTGACTTCACTACGGCGGCGCGCGTCGAAAGCGCGATCAACAACGCCTTCGGCCAGCCGATTGCAAGAATTCTCGACCCCGGCACTATTGAACTCGCCATGGCGGGCGCGCCGTTAAGTCCGGTCCATCTGATTGGCCGCATCGAGAATATTCGCGTCACGCCGGAACAAAAAGCGCGCATCGTTATCGACCAGAAATCAGGCACTGTCGTACTCGGCGCCGATGTGAAGATTTCACGCTTCGCCGTGACGCAAGGCAACCTGACCATCACCGTGCGCGAAACGCCCTTCGTCTCACAGCCCAATCCCTTCTCGCGCAATGGCGAAACCATCGTCCTGCCGGACACATCCATTGAGGTGAACACCAACTCCGAACGGCGCATCGCGGAAGTCGAGGAAAATGTCTCACTGTCCGACCTGATCGAAGGCCTCAATGCGCTGGGCGTCGGCCCGCGCGAATTGATCGACATCCTGAAATCGGTGAAAGCCGCCGGCGCACTGCACGCCGAACTGGTGTTGATGTAACTCCTTTCTTCTCTTCCCCCATTCATGGGGGAAGTGGTCGCGTAGCGACCGATGGGGGCTCTAGAATCTTGCCGCAATAAATACCCCCTCCGTCAGCTTCGCTGACACCTCCCCCGCACGCGGGGGAGGAGGAAGGCCTAAAGCCGCGCCGTCAACAACTCCACAACCCGCAATCGCGCTTCAGGCAACTGTTTGTCCGAGATATGCAGAATGCGCGTTTCAATGAAATGTCCAGTGGTCGCCAGCGCGTCAATGGCTTCCTTGAGCGTCGCTTCGCTTGAGGCGCCGCGCAAAAACGGCGGCAACGCCAACATCTTGTCTTTGTAAGGCTCCCCCGCCTCGGCCGACACGGCGCAGGCCGAACGCGGCGACACATAGATAAGGTTTTCGCGCGCGCCCGTGGCCGCGCAGCGGTCAAGCGTCAGCCCGAAACCAAGCTCCGCCAGAAGCCCCAATTCCCAGCGCGCCATCAACGCCGGCCAGATATCGATATCGTCGAGATTGGCGAGGAGGATCGACATCGCCATATAGGCGCGTGAATGCGCTTCGCGTTCAGGCAAGGTCGCCAGCGCAATAGCGCAGGCGGCGGAGAGCGCCGCGAGCGACAACCGCTCGCCCATGGCCTCGCCCGCGCGCGCATGGGACATTTCCAGCGCAAAATGGCCGAGGCTGTCGTCGCCGCGGCCTTTCCATTCCAGCGTCACTTCATTGCCCGGCTGTAAAAGCGGGCGCATCTTGCGCCCCTGCCCGCCATAGACGAGCCCGGCCCAGCGGCCATGGCTTTCGGTAAAGACATCAGCGATGGCGTGGGTCTCCCCATGCCCGCGCGCGTCAAGAATAATGCCTGTGTCGGTGAAGTTCATAAATGCGACAGTAGCGTTCGTGAGACAAAATCAAACGGCTTGTGACAAGATTTTAAAACGGTCTTTCGTCCCTACACGCGACCACATTCATGAACGCGTAAATCATATCCATTCCGCGATGGGCGCCGACGCGCGACAGGCCCGATGCAGTGAGGCGGTAAAGCGTATAACCCGGCAGCAGGGCCGCAAGATCGTCCAGCCTCTGCCGTCGGTGCAAATGATGAATATTGAATTCGAACTGCACGAAGGCCGGTCTTTGCTCATGGGCCAGCAGCTTTTGGGCGCCCGCAAGCGCCTCAAGCTCGAAACCTTCAATATCGATCTTGATCAGCGTTGGAAAAAACGAACGCTCGAAACAGTAATCGTCAATGGTTGTCATCGGCGCGGTGATGCGCTCCGCCTCTTCTTCGCGAAACCCGCCCGCCGCCGCGTCGCGTGACGCATGTCCGAGATTGGCGGGCACAAAAATAACCGTTTCGCCTTTCTCTTCGCCCACCGCCGACAAGACCCGCTCCACCGGGCGGCCTTCCGTGTTCTTCGCAAGAATTTCAAACGTCCTGGGCGAGGGCTCGACAGCAACAACGCGCCCGGCGCCGCCATCGAGCGCCGCGAGCGCATAGCGCCCGACATTTGCACCGACATCGAGACAGGAAAAACCCGGATATTTCCTGCCGATGCGCCGCAACAGCCGCGCCTCGCCGCTGTTTTCCGGACGGAAATGCAGCCCGATCCCCGCGCCGCGCATCCCCATGCGCGCAATGAAGGCTGAGACCGGCTGCATCGCCTCAAGCCCGAGCAACAGGTCAACAAGCCGTTTTGGACCGGGTCTCGCCATGATCACTCCACCGCATCGAGGCCGATGGAGCGGAGACGCACAGCCTCCTCGTCCCAGCCTTCACGGACTTTGACATGAAGAAAGAGATGGACAGGAACGCCCAGAATATCGATCAGTTCTTCGCGCGCCGCCTGGCCGATGACCTTTAAGGTCTGCCCGTTCTTGCCGAGAACGATTGGCTTCTGGCTATCGCGCGCCACATAAATTGTCTGGTCAATGCGAATGCCGGACTTGGTTTCCTTCCAGCTTTCGGTTTCGACGGTGGAATCATAAGGCAGCTCTTGATGCAGACGCAGGAAGACTTTCTCCCGCGTCACTTCCGCCGCCATTAAGCGGTCGGTGATATCCGAAAGCTGATCTTCAGGATAAAGCCACGGACCCGCCGGCGCCTTTTCCATGAGGAACGTGCGCAGATCGCCGAGCCCGTCGCCATTCTTCGCCGAGATCATGAAGACATCGGTGAACACGCCGCTCTCATTCAACTCCTGCGCCAGCGCGAGAAGTTTCGGCCGGGCAATGTCGTCAATCTTGTTGAGGATGAGCGCCGCCTTACGGTCCGAACTTTTCAACCCTTCGATGATGCGGTCGGCGTCGGCGCGCGACTTGCCGGCGGCGCCGCGTTCGCTTTCTCCCGCAAGATAGCCGGGCGCGTCGATCAACATCAGCGTGATGTCGGCGCCGTCGAGCCCCTCCCATGCGGCGGCGACCATGGCGCGGTCGAGGCGGCGTTTGGGGATGAAAATCCCCGGCGTGTCGATGAAAACAAGCTGTGTTCGATCTTCGGTGAGAATGCCGCGAACCCGCGCGCGCGTCGTCTGCACTTTCTGGGTGACGATGGAAATTTTCGCGCCAACCAGCGCGTTGACCAAAGTGGACTTGCCCGCATTGGGCGCCCCGATCACGGCGATCATCGCGCAGTGTGTTTCATCAGTCATGGAAGCCGTCTCCGCGCCAACGCCTTTTTTGATTGACCGCCTTCGCGGTCGGGTGGCGCCCCGATCACGGCGATCATTGCGCAGTGGATTCCGTCCTCATTCATCTTCTGTCCAAACTTTTTCGCGCACGAGAAAATTTCTCGCGGCCTCCATCTGCGCCTCTCGCTTGGAGCGCCCCAGACCCTCCGCCGGTTTCTTGCCCTTCACCTTCACCGCCACCGTGAAAGCGGGCGCATGGGCCGGACCTTCTGACTCCAATACATCGTAATCCGGCGTGCCGAGCTTTTTGTTCTGCGACCATTCCTGTAGCGCAGTTTTCGGATCCTTGTGCAATTTCGAAAGGTCTTCGAGATTCGGCGTCCAGAACTGATCGTAAATTTGGCGCGCCGCCTCCAGCCCGCCGTCAATGTAAAGCGCGCCGAGCAGCGCCTCCATCACGTCGCCGAGGATCGCTTTTTTCTTGCGTCCGCCCGACTGGGCCTCCCATTCCGACATCCGGATATATTGATCGACACCGAAA
>JAUIEG010000710.1 GCA_030428745.1 Alphaproteobacteria bacterium | reverse complement strand
CACCGTTCGAAGCGTTTGAAAGCGCGCGCCGGGTTGTGCGCGGCGGCCTCGTCAATGGCGGGGGGCCCTTCACGAAAGATTCGATCTATCTTCAGGGACTTCTTGAAGTGCACAATTATCTGCGCACAGCCGTGCGGGAGGGCGACGCGGCCTATATCCGGCTATTGTTCGCCGGAAAAATAGATCTCGACGACCTCGCCGCTATGAAGTTCCTGCGCGACGAAGGCTTATTGGCGGAGCCGCGTTATCTGCCGCCTTGGGCGACGGATTTACGCTGGCTCCTCTCCTATCTCGCTTACTCGACCTTCCTAAACGGCATCGATCTGAAAAGCGTCGCCGCGAGATATGAACCGCTGTTTCAGGCCTAAACGAGAAAGCCGAAGATCTCTTTTGTTTCCTTGACCGTCTGATCGGCGATGACCGATGCTTTTTCAGCGCCCGCCGTCAGAAGATCGTCAAGATAGCCGCTATCGGCTTCAATCCGGCGCAACTCATCGCCAATGGGCGCGATCTTTTCGACGACAAGCTCTGCGAGCGCCGGCTTGAAGGCGCCAAAGCCCTGTCCGCCAAACTCGGAAAGAACGTCTGCAGATGATTTCCCGGACAGAGCCGCGTAAATAGTGACAAGGTTCGCCGCCTCCGCCCGGCCCTCAAGACCGTCCGGTTCAGAAGGCAGGACGTCAGCATCTGACTTGGCTTTCTTGATTTTCCTCGCGATCGTATCGGCGTCGTCACGAAGAAAGATGCAGGCGTTCTCCGACGGATCGGACTTCGACATCTTCTTCGTTCCGTCCTTCAAGGACATGATGCGCGCGCCGGAATCGCCAAACTGTCCCTTGATCAACGGCTCGGGCAGCGGAAAGAAATCCGGTTGGTTAAAGTCGTGATTAAACTTGCCGGCGATATCTCGTGATAATTCCAGATGTTGTTTCTGATCGTCACCGACGGGAACATGCGTCGCCTTATAAACGAGAATATCCGCAGCCTGGAGCACCGGATAAGTGTACAAGCCCACCGAAGACCGCTCGGCGTTCTTGCCGGCCTTTTCCTTGAACTGCGTCATGCGGTCGAGCCAGCCAAGACGCGCAACGCAATTGAAGAGCCATGCGAGCTCCGCATGGGCGCGCACTTTCGACTGCGGAAACACGGTCGCGATCTTGGGATCGATGCCCGCCGCCATATAAGACGCCGCAATATGGCGGATCTGACGGCGTAGCTGTTCCGGTTCCTGCCAGACAGTGATCGCATGCAGGTCAGCAAGAAAATAATAGCACTCATACTCATGCTGAAGCGCGACGAACTTGCGGATCGCGCCGATATAGTTGCCGAGATGCATTTCGCCGGAGGTTTGGATGCCGGACAAAACACGCATGGGACCTTGATAACCGCTCATGGGTAGGCTCTTTCGGAATTTCACAAAAATGGCGGGTTATTTCCCGCCGGGGCCTGTCTTGTAGTCGGCGAGACGCACGGCGCCAAGCGCATAGGCGAGAACGCCGTAGAGTACGGCCCCGACGCCGGACAGCGCCACCACGGCGATCCATTCCCGGTCCCAGACCCAGCCAGCAAGGTTCGGCGTCAGCGCCAGCGCCCAGATGAGAAACGCGCTCATGCCGAAAACGGCGATCACGATCCGCCCGAACCGGCTCATCAGCTTGGCGCTGGGCCGGAACAGATGCTGGCGGTATAGCCGCTGCGCGAGGAGCGCGACCTGCAGCCACGCGGCGAAAGAGGTGGCGAAGGCGACGGCGATGAAGCCAAAAAACGGAAACATCGCCAGTGAGAGCGCCGCATTGACGCCAATGGCGATCAAGGCATAGCGCATGGGCGTCTTCGTATCCTCCCGCGCGAAATAGGCGGGCGAGAAAATCTTGTGCCAGACAAAAGCAGGCAGTCCCGCGCCAAACACGCCAAGCGCAAGGCCCGTTTGCCTCACATCTTCCGGCGTGAAAGCGGAACGGTGAACGCCGAATATGCTGAGCGCATCGCCCGCCAGCCCGCGAAACAGCGCATCACAGATCGGCACG
>JAUIEG010000709.1 GCA_030428745.1 Alphaproteobacteria bacterium | reverse complement strand
GGTAGAAATAGTTGAAGAATGTCGGCACAGCCAGAAAAGCCATCGCAAGCGGCCAGCCAGGCGCCCAGACAAAGCCTGCGAAAAACGGCGCGGCGATGACGAGCGCCGCAGCAGGGACATACGCATAGGCGGTTTTTGACCACTTACTCAGCCAGTCAACCAAGCGTCCTGATACATACATGCCGATGCTGACGCAAACGCCAACGAGCAAGGCGTAGTAGACCGCCACCTCACTCAGCGACATTCCTTTTTCACGCATCAAAAACAGCGTGGTGAAATTGACAATCGCGTATGTGACAAATTGTGTGGCGCCGCCGCCAAGCGCCATTAGCAACAGCGTCGGCCGCGTGAAAAACATCTTGCATGTGGGCCAGAATTTCGCCGAAACGGAACCTGCGTCAGCGCCGGCGTTCCCGCCATCAAGGCCGCCTCGCACCGGCTCTTTCACCACCAGCAAAACGATAAGCGCTGTGACGATACCGATAACCCCAACAGTAATAAACGCATTTCGCCAGCTATAAGCGTCGGCGATAGAAGCGCCGAATGCGACGCCCAGCGCCATGCCGATCGGCGGCCCCATATTATAGATGCCGAGCGCCCTGCCCCGCCTGCCCGATGGAAAATAATCCGAGATGATCGCATAAGACGGCGGCACGCCGCCCGCCTCACCGACGCCAACGGTCATGCGCGCGAGGACAAGCTGCGGGTATGTTCTTGCAAGGCCGCAGGCGACTGTCGCCGCACTCCACAGGAAGCAGGCAAAGGAAAGCACTTTCACGCGATTGGTCCGATCAGCGAGCCAGCCAACCGGAAGCGCGATCAACGTGTAAAACAGTGCGAAGTAAAGGCCGGTGATCAGCCCTAGCTGACCGTCCGTAATATGAAGATCGTCCTGTATTGGTTTCGCCAAAATTGAAAGAAGCTGTCTGTCCAGAAAATTTAAGACATAAACGAAACACAACACGCCCAAGACCAACCGGGCGCGCGCATCAGGCCCCGCTGCTTTCACAGCGGGGCCTGAGTCTAAGGAACTAGCCGTTTGTGGAGACGGCGACTCGGCGGTCGTCGTCATCGATTAGTAATCGTAGTTGAGGCGCAGGCCGATCGTGCGGGGCCTGAGCGTACTAGCACGAGAATCCGCAAATGCTTCGGGGTGGGAGTATATGATCGAATGATCATCTGTCAGATTTTCGACATAGAGCGAAGCTTTGATGTGATCCCCAAAGTTAGCGCCCAATGACATGTTCACAGCCTGATAGGACTCTGTGGTTGTATAGGTGGGCGATGGCACGCCAGGTTGTCCCGGCACAAATGGGAATTGATTGGGGTAGTCGTCCACATGACGAGCGTTAACCGTGAAGAATGCATCAATATCATTTGTGATTGGATGCACGTATTTCAGATAGACTGACCCCTGGAAGGTCGGAAACGCCAACTGTATGCCCTCAACAGCACCGGAAATTTCCGCTTCCGCAGCTGTCAGATCATTGACTTCAGTGTCATTGACCGAACCGTTAAGGCCAATCGACAGGCCCTTAGTCGGGTAGGCGTCAATTTCGAACTCGAAGCCTAAGCTGCGAGCGCCGCCGATATTTGTCGCGAACTGAACCTGATCGGAAACTCGGTTAGCTTGAACTTGAATGTCTTTCCAGTCGATATAGTAAGCGGCGATATTGGTTTGAAGTTTTCCATCGAACCAATTGCCTTTAACCCCAAGTTCGTAATTTCTTAAATTGTCTGAGTCGGCGCCGGCAGGAATGACAAAAGGGTCAGTCGGGTCGGCGAAACTGGGCACGCCTGCGCGCGCATTGACGACAGGTGTCCGGAAGCCGGTGGAATAAGTCGCATAGGTTGTGACATTATCCGCCGGCTTGAAGGATGCGCTAAATTTATAGGACGGGCCGCTTTCCTTTCCTACAGCGCCTTCAGCGGCTGCAATTTGCGTAATAGTGATAGGACCAGGCATGAAGGAAAGCGCTCTTGCGATGTAATTACTGGTATATCCGCCATCGGTGAACCCCTGAACT
>JAUIEG010000708.1 GCA_030428745.1 Alphaproteobacteria bacterium | reverse complement strand
GGTTGTAATCGCCGGCGAAGTTCGCGCGCCTGAAGCGCTGATGGACGGCAAGGGCGGGGTGAAGCCCGAGGCCTTTGTTGAAGCCGCCCGCGGCGCCATCAAGGCCATCGGCTATGAACAGGACGGTTTCCACTGGAAGACGGCTGACATCGACGTTCTTCTCCACGGCCAGTCGGCTGACATCGCCCAGGGGGTCGACAAGGCCGCGGACGCTAACGCCGAGGGCGCAGGCGACCAGGGCATCATGTTCGGCTATGCCTGCCGCGAAACGCCGACGCTGATGCCGGCGCCGATCTATTACAGCCACAAGATTCTCGAAGACCTGGCCGCCGCCCGCCATGCGGGCAAGGGCGATGCCGGGCTTCTCGGTCCTGACGCCAAGAGCCAGGTCACCGTGCGTTACCGCAACGGCGAGGCGGTTGAGATCACCTCGATCGTTTTGTCGACGCAACATCTCGATGGATCATGGAATTCGGCCAAGGTGCGCGAAGTGGTTGAGCCCTATATTCGCAATTCCGTTGCGGAGCTCCCGATTGCTGACAATTGCGCGTGGCATGTGAACCCTACGGGCAAATTCGTCATTGGCGGGCCCGACGGCGACGCCGGCCTCACGGGGCGGAAGATCATCGTCGACACCTATGGCGGCGCGGCGCCCCATGGCGGCGGCGCCTTTTCCGGCAAGGACACAACCAAGGTCGACCGTTCAGCCGCCTATGCGGCGCGCTATTTGGCGAAAAACGTGGTCGCGGCCAATCTCGCCGACCGCTGCACCATCCAGCTATCCTATGCCATCGGCGTTGCGCAGCCGCTCTCGATCTATGTGGATCTGCACGGCACGGGCAATGTCGACGAAGAAGCGCTTGAGCGCGCGCTGGGCGAGGTGATGGACCTGTCGCCGTCCGGCATTCGCCGCGCGCTCGACCTCAACAAGCCGGTTTATGCGCGCACAGCCGCTTACGGCCATTTCGGCCGCGAGCCCGACTCTGAAGGCGGCTTCTCCTGGGAGAAGACCGATCTTGTGGACGCGCTTAAAAAAGCGCTCTAGCGAGCGGACGTCTTGTTAAAAGTTTGCGCAACGACGCCCCGATCTGTCGATCCGGGGCGTCGTTTTGCGTCTGGGAGGGCAAACTATGATTGAGGAGGCGCGAATGGTCCGGATTGTCGTTATTTTCCTGAGTGTGATGTTGGCGATGATGTCGCCGGCGCGAAGCGCGGAGGATGCGACCGCGCTCATCGACAAGTTTGAGGGACATTGGACCTCGCACGGTCCTGCCTTTGGCGGCGCGGCGCAAAGCGTCATGATTTGGGCCCCGACGCTTGGCGGCAAGTTTTTCCGCCTTGATTACAGTGTGGCGGTGACGCGCGATGACGGCGGGTCTTTTACCTTTGAAGGCGTCGCGCATTATCGGCTTGGCGAAGGAGAAACGCTTTCAGCCTATTGGGCGGATAATTCCGGCGATCTTCATCCGATCCGCGCGGAACGCGACGGCGATGCGCTGATCGCCCATTGGGGCGTCGAAGGCGCCAAGCAGGGCCGCACCCGCTATGAGCTGTTGTCGCCCGGCCAGTTGCAAGTGACAGACTGGATCAAAACCGAAGACGGCTGGCGTCAGTTCAACCAGAACCAATTCGATAAAGGGGCGTCGGAATAGCCTTTAAAGGCTTTACGGGCGCCGTCCTGCCCCGCTAAGCACCGCGCGATGAGCAGTGAGAAATACATCCCCCGGCTTTACGGGCGACAACAGGACAAGCCCTTGAAGCCGCGTCAGGCGCGCCTGATGGAAACCCTGCTGCCGCGTGTCGCCGTTCCCATGGGCGCCGCCATCGATCCGAAAAAACTTTTTCCGCAGGCGGAGGAGATTCATCTCGAAGTGGGCTTCGGCGGCGGCGAGCATCTCGCCTGGCAGGCGGGCCATAATCCGAAAATCGGCTTCATCGGCGCAGAGCCCTTCGTCAACGGCGTCGGCAAGTTGCTCGGGCTCGTGGATGAGGCGGGGCTTGAGAATGTACGCATCCATCATGGCGAC
>JAUIEG010000039.1 GCA_030428745.1 Alphaproteobacteria bacterium | reverse complement strand
CTTTTCGCGGATATGCGGCGGGGCTTTCTCTATGTCATCGACGATTACGTCGATTACATCCTTGATTACGCCGAAAGGGGCGACTTGCTGTCGGCGCTCAAAGACGCGGCGCCGCCGGACTGGCTGATCGACGGTGCGCTGAAATTATTTGCCGATCATTTATGCAGAGGTATTGACCGGGGCGTTATCTGGGTTGAGCCCGGCGATGACGCGTATGCGCTTGAATGTCTGTTTCGCCTTTTGGACCATGCGACGAGGCGCACTTTGTCGGCTCATTCCCTCAGGCATTTATCGCAAATTTACTATGAGGCATTTTCCCATGCTCATGAGGCGCCGTTGGTGGGCGAGAAGGTGACGCCGGATAACGTATGGCTCAAGGGAAAAGACGAAGATCTGGCTGCGGCCGCCAGCATCCTCACTGCTCTGCAAAAGCCGGACAACAAGAAAAGAATCGATGCGGCGCTTGAATCGACGGACAATGAAGGCTTTCCCGATGCGATAGAGATCGTCGAGAATGTATCTGCAGATGATTATTTTTCGATTCTGTTCAATGCTGTCGAGAATTGCTCCTATCCCGCTTGGCTGAACGAGCTGCGCCGTTCGGTTAAAACGGTGGAGCAGGCGCGCGACGTCATCGCGTGGGCTGAGAAATGGTGCAACGTCCATGAAAACGGCTATCTCTATTATCCCCGCCGGGGCCACGGGCGCGTGCTGCAGGAATTTATCCCGCTGGCGGGCGATTATCCGGGGCTCGGCGGCCCGCTTGTTCTGGCGGGGTTGGACTATCGATCACCTGCTAAAGATGAAGCTATTCGCGCATTGCTTGCGTGGCCAGTCAATCTATGGCCGCCGCAGGCTGGTGACAGGCTTCTCCTGGCGATGAAACATAATACTAACACGCATGAAGCCTTAAAGGAGGCGCTACAAAAACTGCCGCATAAAGAGTGAATCGGAACAATCTCAATGATTGTATGTAAAGTCATCCATTTGTTTCGTTCTTCTGCAGAAGGTGAAACTTGATGCGACCGTTTTCCGTGAGCTCTACGTCAGCTTGTCCAACGTGTCTTTGTGTTCTTCAATGGCTTGTGAGATCTTAACTTCATCCGGCAAAGCCAGGTAAATTTCATGAGCGCGGCTTTTGTAATCGCTTTCGGATATCTCATTTCGAACTGAGGCTTCCGTCTCTATATAAAAGGCGAGCGCATTATTTTTGAACAGGCTCGCCGTCTTGGGGTCGATTGAATAAGTCTCCACAATAATCCCGTCTTCCCAGACTGTCTTCACGGGCCTGTCGTCAAAAAGAAAATATTTTACGCCGCTGAAATTTTCCATGAACGTTCAATCGATGATGCGAGGGTGAAGGGCGGAACGAACCTAAAGCCCGTTAGGGAGCTCATTCCCCTCTAATGGCAGCTTTCCGCATAGACCGGTTCTTTTGTCGTGTATTTATTACCCACCAGCGGGTCGCAATAATAGTCGAGCCGTTCATCGGTGTAACGCGAATTGGGGCGGCATTTGCCTCGGCCTTTATTGCCGCTCTGACAAGTCCATTCATAGGTGCATTCGCCCGCTAGCGTGCAGCCTGGAATGGTCATGCTGGAATAGCACCTCACCATGCGGCGATGGACTTCGTTGCGGCACTCATTAATCGCTTTTTGAACGTTAGGTGAATGGGGCGACAGTTCGGCGTCATCACTCGCATTATTGCTGCTCAAGATTGCAGCGATAATGAAGCCGGCGGCGAGCGCGGAGGCCAGATCCGGCTCGGTGTGTTGAGACGGACGCCAGGCGGGATCGTCGCAGCGTGAAGAGGATGCCTTTGTGCGCTTGTTCAGATCGAGGACATATCTGTCCGGGTATAAAAATAGAGCGCATTCATGGCGTAGCAGGTCCGAATGTGCGGCGGCGTCGCTGGCGAACAGCAAGTCGACATATTCTCGGATCATCACCCACGCTCGATCGCGGTCTTTTTCGACGCCATACCCGTAATTGTAGAGAGCGCCTATTTCCTTGTAGGCGCGCGCTTCATTTTGTACCGCCGCCTTCGCGTACCAGAACATCGCTTTGCTGAAATCTTCCGGAACCATGAAGCCGTTGCGGTGCTTATCGCCTAAGGACATTTGCGCGCCAACATGGCCGCCTTGCGCCGCTTTGGTGAGCCAGAATATGCTTTTCTCGGTGTCCTTGGGCGCGTCTTTCCCGGTCGCATATGTCAATGACAGGGAATATTGAGCCTCTTTGTGTCCGTTCTGGGCCGCTTGCTCCATCCAGTGGAGGCTCTTTTTCAGGTCTTTCGGGACGCCATCAAAACCGTAACGATAATCACCACTCAATTTATATTGGGCGCCCGCATCGCCATTCATCGCTGCGTCATAGGTGGGCGAGGGCGTCTGCGCCATGGCTGCCGCCGGCATCGCAAGCCAAATCGTCGCGATTGCGAATTTCAGAATTTTCATGCGTTAGCGCCCCTTTAACTCATCATATAGAACTGTAATGGCGACTTATAGGCTACCCCGTCATGGCGCCGCAATCGACTAACATCTCCGGTTATGGGGGCGGGCGGATTGACTGGAGCTATTCAGGCGGCGTGTTGCTCAAGCCTCCCGCCACGAAAATTTTATGGAGCCATGAACATCCGGATCGTACGGGATCGTGCGCGCGCGATCCCGCCATTCATAAATCGCCAAGGCGAGTCCGTAGAGCGCCGCCATCAGCGCTAGCGAGCGGTTGCGCTCGCCGAGGGCAGCGAGCCGGAGCGCGTAATCCTGATAGCTGTTGCTGCGGATTTTTCCAGGCGCTGCATTCTGATTGCTGTTCTTGAGCAGGAAGTCGAGGGTGCGCTCGAAAAACGGCTCATGCTCAAGATAATCCGAAAGCTCGCGTTTCAACGTCTCATGGTTTTCGCCCAGCAGCAGCGGCGACATCTGGCCGGGAATCCAATCCTCGTCGTCCTCTGAAAGCGCTTCGCTCAGCGCCGTCATATGCAGAAGAAGTTCCGGATCTGCGCACAGGCTCCCAAGCCGGGTTTGAAACCGCTTGTGTAGCCGCTCCACGCGCTTCGATAGTTCCGGCATCTGAAATTCCTTTCAGGGCGCACCTATTGTGTTGTCCCGCCACGGAGACAGGCCTCAAATATCGCAGGCCGGCGCCATCGTCAGCGCAAAGGGCGCGCCTAACCGCAATTGTTAGCTGCCAGCGTCACAGCCTGAGGCTATTCTTTTCCGGCAGGAGGAGAACCGCAATGAACCGCACCGCAATGACGTCATGGGCGCTGATGCTTCTCGCCGCCGCCGGCTGCGCCACAGGGGAGGCGTCGCATGGACAGGATGACGGCGCGCAAGCCTCGGCGCCGGCGCCGTGCATTATCGCCCCGGACGGCGCTTCCGAGAATGCGCCGTCCTGTTGTTTTATGGTTGCGGATCTGGGGTTCGGACAAGATCGTGAGGATGCGCATCACCGGCTCATGATCCCTTTTGTCCCGTCGTCCAGAATGCGTGAGTTGAAGCGCGCGCTGCCGGAAAAGGGGTGCGACGCGGTCAGGTCAAAGGAAGCTGATATGTCGGAGGGTGAAAAATTGGAGGTTCAAGAGATTGGCGCCTTCTCGCCAAAAAAACGTCGCGCGGCGATGCGTCTGGCGCGCGCCAATATCGCACAATCGCGCGAAGTGGAGCTTAGCGAGGCGCTGCTGGAATTTGATGCTGCGTTGTCCGCTTCGGAGCGTCTGGCCGTGCAGCGCGCAGCGAATCTCGAGGAGGTCATGGGACAGGCCTATCAAGTCATCGGGGTTTTGGCGTTTGAGGCGGGCCTTGCCGATTCTCCAGAAGTTCGGCGCGCGCTTGATTACTTCGCAGCGAATGCGTTCTCGGAGGGTTTTCTTCCCCTTGCGCCGGCCGGAAAAGATAAAGACGCGTTGACGCAATAAGGGCGTCTTTTATAGAGGGGAGAAGGGGAGATACGCATGGTACCGAAAAAGGAAAATGGTACATGATCGTGGGGCTGGACACCGCTTATGAGCTAACAAAGCTAGCGCACTTCTAATTTTTATTTCATAATGTATTGAAATATATAGAATAACTATGATTATATCTACGTTCACACCGTAGGGGTCACTGGTTCAATCCCAGTCGCGCCCACCATTTGTATTGTTACTTTCGATGGCTTACCGAACTTGGCGGCGTGCGGGGTCTTTTGACTGTCAGCGACCGTTGCCAGACATCGCCCTTTGGCGTCGTGGATAAAGCCCTCTGCTTTTCTTGATCGGCAAGGCGAGCTCCGTGGCCCGCTTCGCTTCGCCGGAGACGTCGGCGTAGGACTGCTGCGTTAAGTGTGATCCGTGTTTGGCCCATCAGGTCGCTTGGGTTTTGCGAAGGGCTTGATAGGCACATGCATGATCCGCATGAGGTGACCTTGAGAAAGGTAGGCTAGGCTCAGAATTAATTTTCCGGCTAAAGCCTTGGAACGGAGGTTGCGGTGAATCTTGTGCCGTTAGACAGCCCAGTAATTCTTAAAACCTATTCCGCCTGCGCCTTTTTTAGATCTTCTGTCAGCGGACCGGCGGCCCGGTAGAAACAGAAAACAGCGATAATGTCGAGCGAGAGGACTGCGAGGATGGCGAATTGCAGGCCGTCTTTGCCTTGCGTCGCATGATACAGATCACTGAATACCCCGACGAGAAGGGGCCCGAGACCATAGCCGACAAGGTTGGCGATGAGAAAAATGATAGACCCGGTGACCCCGCGCATGCGCGCGCGCACGAGGCTTTGCGACAGCGCGAAACCCGGCGCCGTCCAAAGTGTCGCGCAGGTTGCAAGGCCCGCGGTGCACAGAACGGCGGCGGTTAGGCTGGAGGTGGTAAAGACGACTGCGCCGAATAAAATCGCGCCGATGGTGGTCAGCGCCATCACCCAGCAGCGCCAGGCTTCGTTTTTCTGGCCGAGATAATCAGCGACGCGCCCTGTCAGATAGGTGCCGATGAGCCCCGCCGTGCTGATCGCGATACCGAAATAAGGCCCAATCTCATGCAGGCTGACGTCGAAATTGCGCACGATATAGGAGAAGTTCCAGGAACTGACGCCAGCGAGAACGACATAGGAAATCGCTGCGCCGCTAAGCAGCCAGACAAGCGAACGCTGGCTCAAAATAAAGGCAAGCGTTTCTTTCAGTGGCGGGGCTTCCTCGGCGGCGCTCTGAGTCCTCGTATTGAGGCGCTCCGGTTCTGAGGTGAAGAGCCGGATCGATAGTGCGAGAAGGAGGCCTGGAATAGCTGCAGCAATAAGCGCGCCGCGCCAGCCAAAATGATGCGCGATCTGTGTGTTGAGGGTAAGGTTAATCAGGGCCGCGGTTGGCGAACCGAGTGAGAAAATCGCCATCGCCGTTGCGCGGCGCTTGTGTTCGTAAAGATCGGAGATGATTGAAAGTGAGCTCGGGCCGCCACCGGCTTCGCCGAGGCCGACGCCGAGGCGCGCGAGAAGGAAAACAAGATAATTCGGCGCCATGGCGCACAGCGCTGTCATACCCGACCATACCGCAAGGCACGCGGACGCAAGATTCCGGCGGTTGGTACGGTCTACAGCAATGCCGAAAGGAATGCTGGCGACACCGAGACATAGCGCATAGGCGGCGCCCGTGAGTAGACCGAGTTGAGAATCGTTCAGGCTGAATTCCGCTTTGATGGGCTCAAGCAACACCGACAGAATGATCTTGTCCAGGACTAGAAGCGTGTTCAGAAAGTAAAGCAGAAGGAGAATGAACGCGCGCTGACTGCCGGCAGGGCGCGGTTCTTCCAGCTCGCGATTAACCATACGGACGCGCGGCTCCCTAAATGTGGTTTTCTTTTTTTCGAGGATAACTTAGACACAGCCACTTATCGACGCTATGGTTTAATGGCTATGACGGCTATCCAAGATGTGCATATCCGGAAACTCGATATCGGCATGCTATGGGCGCTGTACATGCTTCTGGAAAAGAAAAGCATTAGCGGTGTTGCGCGGGAGATCGGTCTTTCTCAACCGGCGCTCAGCCATTCTCTCGGCAAGATGCGGGAGATTTTCAACGATCCCCTGCTGATCCGTGAAGGCAACCAGCTTGTCCTGACGCCATGCGCCATCTCGTTACGCGACAAGCTCGAAGATCTGATGCCGTCAGTGCAGAATCTCTTCGATCCGCTGGAATTCGATCCCTCTACCAGCAAGCAAACACTCAAAATCGCCATTACGGACCACGCCGGCCAGGTGCTGTTGCCGGAAGTGTTGCGCAGGCTTGCGGAAATGGCGCCCGAGATGGAGACGACGATCTCCATCATTCCGAACCGCCAGACCGATCTCGCCGACCTCGACGAAGGACGGTTCGACACGCGGGTGGGATGGCTCAAGACGCTGCCGGCCAATTGGCGCAAGCGGAAATTATGCGACGAGCGCATCGTGCTTGTCTGCGACCCGGACAATGAACAGCTCGCGAAGAAAAAGGGAAAACTTTCGCCGAAGGAGTTTGTGCATCTGCAGCATGTGGCGCTCGACAGCGACCGCCCTATCTATCCGAACATCGTCGACAGCCTGCTGGCGAAGCAGGGGCTAAAGCGCAAGGTCGTCGCGCGCGTTTCGCATTTCGCCATTGTCCCCTACATCATCGCGAAATCTAATTTGTGCGCGATCTTCCCGGAGCGCCTCGCGAAGACCTATGCCGATCAGGGGCTTGTGAAGGTCGTCGAACTAGCGATGGAGTTTCCCGACAGCGAGATATCCATGGCGTGGCATCCGCGAGTTCATTATGATCCGGCGCACATCTGGCTTCGCAAGGTCATAGTCGACACGACCAAGGACATGCTCGCGGCGCGTTAGCCTATTCATCACAAGAATAAACTGAATGCGAAGCATGAATTTCCTGCACGGCCCGCAGCCGCCTACCATGCCTGAAAAGTAAAACGGAAGATCCATTCCGTTGCGTAAAGAGGTGGGAAATGAGTGCGAGCGCCCAAATTGTGGAGCGTCAATCCGGCGATCATCTGCGTTCGGAACGGATAACGCGTCATTTTTTGGGCCTCGAAAAGATGCGGACCAGCGAATATCGCGTCTGCATCGAAAAAGCGAAAATCGTCACCGAGTCTTTCCGAAAAACCGAAGGCCAGTCGCAGGTCATTCGGGTGGCGCGCGCGCTCGAGGCTGTTCTCACCAATGTTCCTGTCTTCATCGAACCGGACGATCTCCTCGCCGGCAATCTCGCGAGCAAGCCCGGCGGCGTCGAACTTAGCTGCCTTTGGGCGCCGTGGGACAAGGATGAAATCCTGGCGCTGCGCAAGGGCGGCTTCATCGTCGACGACGCCGACGTGTCGAAGATCGAGGAGATGAACGAATATTGGGCGACGCGTTCGCTTACCTCGCGAATGACGTCGCTTTACAATGACGAGCGCATATGGCCCTACGCTCAGCTTGGCGTGGTGTTGCCGCCATTTCGCAACAAGGAGGAGGGCTGGGGGCCAGGCGGCATGATCGGCTGCGGCTGGGGTGTGCATCACGAGATCAGCCAAATCATCTATGTGCCGGATTACGGATCGGTCTTGAAGCGTGGGCTCAACGGCCTCATTGGCGATGCCAAGCAAAAGCTGAAAGACAACCGCCTCGACAGCGCGGAGGCCATCAATCGCGCAGAGCTTTTGACGTCGATCATCATTTCGTTGAAGGCGATCATTGTTTATGCGGGTCGCCTCGCGGATGAAGCAGCAAAGGCGGCGGCTCAGACGCCGGATGCTGCACGTAAAAAAGAGTTATTGGCGCTTGAGCGCGCTTGCCGCCATGCACCGGCGAACCCGGCGCGCAATTTTGTTGAGGCTTTCCAGTCTTTGTGGATCATCTGGTCGGTGCTGCTGCCTTCGGGTGTGCTTTCCTATGGGCGGCTCGACCAGATTCTCGGAGAGTATTATGAGCGTGATCTTGAAGCAGGGGCCATCACGCGCGATCAGGCGCTCGAGTTCTTCCAGTGGCTGCGCGTCAAAGACTCCCACATCGTCATCACTTCGGGTCAGACCCATCGCGATAAATATGGCGGCCTGTCGAAGTGGCATAATTGCGTCATTGGCGGGCAGAACGAAAATGGAGACGACGTCACCAATGACGTGACGCATCTTATTCTAGAAGCGGCGCATACTTGTCCGGCGCCGCATCCGAGCCTGACGATGCGCGTGCATGAGAAAACACCGCATGCGCTGATGGACCGGGCGCTGTCGCTGATAGCGACCGGCGTCGGCCTGCCCGCTATGCTGGCGGATAAATCCTGCATCGACTTCCTCACTCGCGAAGGCGTAGATATGGAAGCTGCGCGTAACTACGCCGTTGCCGGTTGTCTCGGCGTGAACATTATGGGCGCGTCACGCATGGTGGCGAGCCCGATGTTCGTTGCAACGCTGGTGCTGAAGTTCGCGCTTTACGGCGGCGTCGACCCGCGCAGCGGTGAACAGGTAGGGCCGAACACGCCGAGCCTTGAAGCGGCGGAAGATTTCGACAGTTTCTATGTCGCTGTGAAAAGCCAGCTCGCCCACTTCCTGAGTCTTCAGGGCGAGTTCAACAACATTACCATCGACTCATACGGCAAAATGTTCCCACAGCCGGTGGAGTCGGCGCTAAGCGTTGGCGGCATCGGCGCAGACAAGAACATTCTGGGCCGCACCATGCCATTCGAGAACGGATCGGCCTTGAATCCCATCGGCCTTATCAATGTCGCGGACTCGCTAGCTGCAATCAAGAAACTCGTTTTTGAAGAACAGAAGGTTTCTGCGAAAGACATGTTGCGGCACCTGCGTGAGGACTGGCGCGGCGAGGGCGGCGAAGAAGCGCGCCAACTTGCGCTTGCTGCGCCGAAATACGGCAATGACAACGATTACGTCGATTGGATCGCAGCGGATCTTTACGAATTCTGCGCTAAGCATATTTCAAGCCTGACGACGAGTTACGGCGGTCGGCAGAAACCGAGCGCGCTCACCATCGGCACCTGCGTCGTTCCGGCAGGACAGCAGACCGGGGCCACGCCGGATGGGCGGATGGCGGATGACAGCATCGCCGATGAATCCTTATCGCCTATGCGTCAGTGCGACGTTAAGGGCGCTGAAGCGACTTTCAAAAGCGCGCTCAAAATCGATCAGGGCGCCTGGCAGTCCATGGCCTTCGATCTCAGGGTCAATCCGCAAGGTTTGGTGAACGAGAAGGGGCGCCATCGGATCGAACAGCTCATCCGGAATTATTTCGCTGAAGGCGGCAAGCACATTCAGTTCAACGCCTTCGAGGAAGAGACGTTGCGCCGAGCTCAGGAAGACCCCGCCAATCATCGCGACCTGGTTGTACGGATCGGCGGCTGCAGCGTCTTCTTCGTTCAGCTGTCGAAGAAGGTGCAGGACGAGATCATAAATCGAACGGAGATCAATCCGCTCGAAAGCTGAAAAACTAGAACAAAACCGGGAGGAACAAGTGAAACTTTATCGGCAGATGAACAGAACAATGAAAGCGAAGGCGGCGTTGCTGTCTTCTTTATCCGTCAGCGCGCTCGGAATTGGCGGGCTCGCGGCGCCGGCGGCGGCGCAGGGCGGCGATGCTGCCAGCGACACGATCATCGTGACGGCGCAGCGGCGCGAAGAAAGCCTGCAGGACGTGCCCATTTCGATCTCCGCGCTCAGCGGCGACAATCTTTACGATCGTGGCGTTACGAACCTAAAAGGCATTTCAAATTTCGCCCCGAACGTCGAATTCACAAACACCAACCGCCCGACCGCTGGTGGCGCCGCTTATGGCGGCTGGATACGCGGCGTCGGCACCGGCGACTACGCCTATCCAACCGATCCGGGCATCGGGCTCTATGTGGACGGCGTCTACATGGCGCGCACGCTGGGCGGCCTCCTCAGCATCGCCGACATTGAACGCGTCGAAGTTCTGCGCGGGCCGCAAGGCACTCTTTACGGCCGCAACACCATTGGCGGCGCGATCAATGTGGTGACGACGGAAGCGAAAACCTCCGGCGAGGCCGAAGGGATGATTCTCGGCCGTCTTGGCAACTATAAGCGTGCCGATATCGTGACGCAGATCAACACGCCCCTGATCGAAGATCGTCTAGGCTTCAAGGCGTCGGTCGGCTATTTCAGCAGCGACGGCCATGCCGAAAGCCTCTATAACGGACAGCAGCTTAACGATGAGCAACGGCTCATCATGCGCGCAGGGTTCCGGCTCCAAGCGACGCCCGATCTCACTTTCGATCTGCGCGGAGATTACAGCCGTCAGAACAATCACGGCTCTGTCGCGCAATACGAAGTCGACAGTGGTGGCTCCGGCTTCACCGACCGCTTCAACGCCATTGCGGCTCCGGTTCAAAATGTGGAATATGGTCTTGCGCCTGGCACGGGATACGGCCCGGCCTTCGCGCTACCCGGAACCTACAACACATGGGCCGCCAGTCCGCTCCGCGATGATTTCATCGTCGCTGGCGGTTCCTTGACGGCGACCTATTCGCCATCGGATGCGTTCACACTGAAATCCATCACCGGCTATCGCGATCTCAGCACACGGGTGCAGGTCGATGGCGACAACAGTCCGTACCGAATTTCATCAACGGACGAACGCATCTCCGACCAGCAATTCAGCCAGGAACTGCAAGCATCAGGCGAGTTAGCCGGCGGGCGCGTCAACTATGTGGCCGGCCTCTATTATTTTAACGAGACTGGCGAAAGCGAAAAGCTCAGCGAATTTCTGAACGGCGTTTATGAGGTCACCGGCCTTGCTAGCGATGCGCGAGACAGCTTTACCTATCAGGCCTACAAGGCGACGTCTTATGCCGCCTTCACGCAATTCGATGTTGGTATCACCGATGCTTTGACGCTCGTCCTTGGGGGGCGCGTCAATCACGACAAGAAGGACTTCACCGTCGAGGTGACCCTGCCACAGCTCGGCTTTGCTGTGCGTACGCCGCGCCAAACCCAGAGCTCTTCATGGACGTCGTTCACGCCGCGAGTCGGCCTTAACTGGAAAATCTCGCCGGATACCCTCCTCTATACGAGTTATGCGACGGGCTTCAAAAGCGGGGGCTTCGGCAATCCGACGGCGACCATGGCGGCGCCGATCTACGATCCGGAAAAGCTGCGCACTTTCGAAGCAGGCCTGAAGACGCAAGCGATGAACGGACTTGTCACGGCGAACCTTGCTGCCTTCCTGTCCAAGTGGGATGACATTCAGCTGAACGTTATTGTGCCGGGACCGACCGGCGGCTTTGTCAATCTGACCGACAATGCCGGCACGGCGCGCCTTTTTGGCTTCGAGTTCGA
>JAUIEG010000707.1 GCA_030428745.1 Alphaproteobacteria bacterium | reverse complement strand
GATGACATTCTCAACCACATAGGTGGGATCAGCATGCGTCGTCGCGTGGGAGGTTTCAAAGCATCCGCCCTGATCGATGGCGACATCGACGAGCACTGCGCCTTCTTTCATGCCTTTCAGCATCTCGCGGGTGACGAGTTTCGGCGCTGAGGCGCCCGGAATCAGGACGGCGCCGACAACCACATCGGCGACGTCTGTTTCCTCATCAAGCGCTTCGTAAGTGGAATAACGGGTCTTGGCGCGGCCTTCGAAAAGCTCATCTAGCTCTGCGAGGCGGCGATTGGAGCGGTCGAGAATGGTGACGTCGGCGCCGAGCCCTACGGCCATGCGCGCCGCGTGGGTGCCGACCACGCCGCCGCCGATCACAAGGACTTTCGCCGGCAGGACGCCTGGTACACCGCCCATCAAAAGGCCGCGCCCGCCCTGATGAGCTGTCAGCGCATAAGCGGCCGCCTGGATCGAAAGGCGCCCTGCGACTTCGCTCATGGGGGCGAGAAGGGGAAGGCCGCCGAAGGGATCGGTGACGGTTTCATAAGCCACGGCGGTGACGCCGGATTCCATAAGGCCGCGCGCCTGATCCGGATCGGGCGCAAGGTGCAGATAGGTGTAAAGGATCTGGTCTTCGCGAAGCTGCACCCATTCTGTTGGTTGCGGCTCTTTCACTTTGACGATCATGTGGGCTTTTTCGAAGACGGTCTTGGCGTCAGGGGCGATCGTGGCGCCCGCGGCGATGTAGTCCTGATCGCTCGCTTTTATGCCCGCGCCGGCGCCGGTTTCCACGAGCACGTCGTGACCGTTCTGCACATATTCGCGGACGCTGCCGGGAACGAGGCCGACGCGATATTCGTGATTTTTGATTTCTTTCGGAACGCCGACAAGCATGAAACCCTCCATTTGGCTCGGTTGCGGCGGATTATATTCAGATTTTAGAGGATATTTTTGATATTTTACGCCACATTTGGTATCTTGAAGAATACTATGTCAAATAGAGCCATTTCCGGAGAATGGAATTCATACAATGGGCGGACCAAATGGATAGATTCGACACGGCCATTTTAAAAGTCCTTCAAGAGGATGGGCAGACGCCGTTTACGGAGCTTGGAGAGCGGGTGGGGCTGTCGCCTTCGGCCTGTCACAAGCGGGTGAAAGAACTCTGGCGGACAGGCGTCATCAAGCAGCAAGTGGTGATTGTCGACGAGCGCGAGGCTGGGCTTGAAACATCCGTCTTCGTTCAGGCGACTCTTAAAAATCAGCAACAGGCGACGCTCACCGCTTTCGAAAAAGCGGTCATCCGCCATCGCGAAATCATGGAGTGCTATCTGATGGCCGGCCTGTCGGATTACCTGTTGCGTATTCTTTGCCTCGACGGCGCCGATTATGAACGCATTCACACGGAAATTCTGACGCGTCTTCCGGGCGTTGACCGGGTGATTACAAATTTCGCGATCCGCAAGGTTTTCCGCCGGACCGCTGTTCCGCTCTGAAAACTTTAAGGCGGAAACGGCGCCGAATTAAGGCGAAAATGCGGCGGGCGTTAACAATACAATCCCTTGCGGCGCTTACTTTCTGACAATGAAAATAAATTTGGCGTTAACGCCTTAAACGGACGGTTAAACTTTGGCGCCATCGTCATCCTCGGAGTTAAGTTTAGTCGCGCTTTCGGACCGAAAACAGATGTCCACTTTTCGGGAAAGCGCGTCGGGTTTCAAGTGAGGATGACATGCTTACGACTGCGCGTGTTGATATTCCCGCTCCGGTTGTTGCGCGTCTCAAGCACGCTGCGGATTACTCCGACAATGTGAATGATTATGCGCGTGAGGATCTGATCGGGTTCAAACGACCTATTGCGGCGACCTTTGCGCTTCTTGCGCCATTGGTTCTCGCATTCAACTATTATACGGCTGGCTTGATGGCGACGGTTCAGGTCGCCGGCATGATGATTGTTCTTGTCGCCGGCGGCTTGGTTGTGATCGGCCGTCAGGAATGGCCGAACATCGTCGCCGAGTTTCAGGGCTGCGTCATGGCAAAGC
>JAUIEG010000706.1 GCA_030428745.1 Alphaproteobacteria bacterium | reverse complement strand
ATTCTGGACACGCTGTTCATTGAGGACCTCATCGGAGAGGACCCGCGCAATGTCAGGCAGATCTGGAACAAGCTCTATTACGGGAAAGCGCATTGGATCGGCAGGGCCGGCGCGACGACCATGGCGCAAGCCGCCGTCGATATTGCTCTCTGGGACATTCTTGCAAAATCGGCCGGCGAGCCGCTTTGGCGTTATCTGGGCGGCGCGCGCCCCGACGACATTCCGATCTACAACACACATGCCGGCTGGTTAAACTTTTCAATAGATCAGCTACGGCGCGAAGCGGCAAAGCTCGTCGATGAGGGATATAAAACACTCAAGATGAAGGTCGGGCTGGACGACCTTGGCGAAGATCTGCGCCGCGTCGCTGCCGTGCGGTCGCAGATAGGGGCGGGTATCGATCTCATGGTCGATGCTAATCAGAAATGGGATTTACGCACGGCCTGCGAGGCGGCACGCAGGCTTTCGGAATTCGAAGTGAAATGGATCGAGGAGCCGCTTCACCCTGATGATGTTGAAGGCCATGTCACGCTCCGAAAATCTTCGCCGGCGCCGATCGCATTGGGCGAGCATGTCTATTCAACGCATATGTTTCGCGATTTCATTCAGCGGGGCGGCGTCGATGTAGTGCAAGTGGACGTATGCCGGGTTGGCGGCGTGACGCCATGGCTTCAGGTGGCGTCCCTTGCGGATTCTTTCAGTCTCGCCGTCTGCCCTCATGCGGGGGACCTCATGCAGGTGCATCAGCATCTGGTGAAGGCGATCCCGAATAACTGGCTGCTCGAGGTCATTCCGATCTGGGAAACGGGGCCTTTCGAACATCAGGTGGTTCTGGAGAACGGGTATTGCGTCTCACCCGAAGCGCCAGGCGCTTCCACCGATTTCACCGAAGAGGCGTTCTCCCGTTATCGGGTCTCCTAGATCGGCGCCAGCCGGCGCTTCATGAAGACCAGGGCGTTTCGCCCGGCGCAGGAGGAACGAGATAGCGTCCGGCCCCTTCGCGCCGCGGAAAGGGAAAGGCGCCTTTTCCTTTGGGCGGGTTTTGTTGCAAGTCCTTCAGGATGGTTTCGTCGACCTCTATGCCGAAGCCGGGCGCTTCGGAAAGATGAATAAAGCCGTCTTCGAGGTGGTTATCGTATTTTAGGCAATGCTCGCGGCCGGGGTCCACCACTTCCATCATGGTGTGACCGGGCAGGGCGGCGGCGACCTGCGCCATGAAATTGGCCTGACAGTTCATCATCGACACGGGGATGTTATGCGCATAGGCCATGTTCGCGATCTGGCGGCAGCCGGTGACGCCTGAATGGTTGCTCGACAGATTCAGAATATCCGCTGCGTCATTGGCGATGAGCGGGTAGACATCGCCAATGCTCTTCAGGTTTTCGGCAGTTGCAACCGCCGTGCGCACTTGTGACGAAACCAGACGCAATCCGTCATAATCCCATCTGCGGGCGGGTTCTTCCGCCCAGATCAGATCGAAGCGCTCCTCGATCATGGATATGTACCGCACCGCCTGTTTCGGGGACCAATATTCGTTGGAATCGATCATCAACCCCGGTTTGGCTGTGGCGACGCTCAGCGCGTCCTGCATGATCCCGATACGGCGCATATCTGCGTCGATGTCGAGGCCGACCTTCAATTTGCCCGCTGTGACGCCCTTTTCCGCCAGGCGCCGGTAAAAGCGGAAAAGGTCTTCGTCGGAAAGGCTGTAGTCCAGCCCGCTGGCGTAAGCCCTGACCCGTCCTTCGCGGGCCCCAAGTGTTCGCCACAAAGGCTCGCCGGCGATTTTCGCTTTTAGGTCCCACAACGCCATGTCGATCGCGCTGAATACGAGGCTCGCCGCGCCTTCATTACCGGCTTTATGAAGATAGTCGTTGATCTTAATCCACAAGCCGACAACGTCTCTGGGGTCTTCACCTTCGATGAGATGAAACAAATGCTCAACGCCGCCGCCATAGCCGAGTGATATACCGGTGATGTTTTCGTCGGTTTCAAGAAAGAGAATCGATGCGGGCATGATTTCAACACCGCTT
>JAUIEG010000705.1 GCA_030428745.1 Alphaproteobacteria bacterium | reverse complement strand
TGATCGGAGATGAGGCGCGCCAAAGTGCCCTTGCCGGACGCGGCGGGCCCGTCGAGCGCGATTACAATAGAAGGGGTCCCGGATGCATGGTCCATGGGGAGGTCACTTATGCGTAACGCCCCGCCCAAGGCAAGGCGCCAAATTACGAGAACCGGATCGCCGGACCGCATTTTCAAGCACGCGCGCATTCGTACGGCAGAAGGCGGCGGCTTGCGCGCTGTTTTCCTTGGATTCCACTACGCACTGCATTGGAAAATTTGATGAAAACTAGGAAGATTATAATCTGTTCATATCTATATTGATATAGTACAATTAATATCAAAAATTATGCTAGTATTTTAGTGATTTATATTTGGAGGCCGACAAGTGGTCGTTGAAGAAACGCTGCGCGTTATGAGCGCCGCTGCTCGCCTTGCTGACGAAGACGAAACCCGAATTGAAGAGGATGACAGCGACACCGTCATAACCAGTCAGGAAGAACCGCGCCGTGACGCAGTTGAAGGCAACGCCGTCGAACGGCTCCTTTCCTTCACAGATGACGCATGCCACAATTCCTTTGACCGTGGCAGATTCGAGATTCTCCTGGAAGAAGCACGCAAGCACCTCCAGGCGATGAATTTCGAAAAGGTCACCGGCGAAGGTTATCTCCTTGAAGAAGGCCGCCGGCTTAAAGGACTCTTCGACACGATGCCCCGCATCGCGGGCTATGGCGTGCTCTTGCTTGTTTCAGGCGTTGAAGTCGCGCTTTTGTTTACATCAGACATTCTGACGCCACCCGCCGAAACGGCTCTTAACGCATCACCACTGAACGAGGCGCCATTTGGCGACCTGTTAACGCCGCTCCTCACCTCCATCGCCATTGCTCTTGCTGTCGCGCTAGCAACCGTGATCATCAATCAAGCCCTTTGGTTTTATAAATTTGAACGCCGCAACGAAGGCGTCACGCGCGCGCGCAATATCAGGCTGAAAAACCATCATATCCTCTCAACCCGGATATTGCACGAACAGCATGTCGCCAGCAGAAACGCCCGCAATAAGGATCCCGATACCGGCGCCGACGGTTTGTTGCGCGTCTACCTTTTGTTCATCTGTGGTTTCATTCTGCATCGCACAGTCACCCGCAGCCGCAGGTATTTTACGATGTACTGGAAAGACGAGCTTCGCTCCGATGTCGAAACGCGCCTCAATGGCTGGCGAAGCGCGGCCTTCGCAGCCTTTGTGATTCTCGCAGCTCTTGCCGCCGCACATTTATTATCCGGCATTTCCTTCGAAGACCTGCTGCTGCAAACTGATATCAAGATCGTGGCCCTTTCAGCGCTGGCGCTTCTGGCTAGCTGTCTCGTCCAGCAAATTCTTTTCTCCACCGCCATGAGGCCGAAGGGACGGATCCACAGGCACTACGAATTCATGCTGACGCTCTACGAGCCGTTCTTGCCGTCAACTTCTCTGGCCAAGCTCGATGAAGATGAAAGCGAGCGCAATCGTTACGATTTTCCCGCGCTTTATGCCTTCCATGACATCGAAGAATACGCGCCCTGGCTCTACGAGACGCTGACCGCCCTCAAAAAGCATGAGGATGAAACGCGGCGGTAGACGCCTCCACGGTCAAACAGCGCCCATATCTCCGCCGAGCGACATCATGAGGCCAAAGAATTCCGGAAAGCTGGTCGCGATCATCGAGGCGTCATCGATTTCCACGGGTTTTTCGCTCGCCAGCCCGGCGACAAGAAAGCTCATCGCGATGCGGTGGTCGTGATGGGTCTTGATCAGCGCCCCACCCTTTAAGCCGCCCTTCGGCCCTGAGCCTTTTCCGCGCACCCGCAGCCAGTCTGGCCCGCTTGCGGCGTCGCCGCCAATCGCCGCCAGTCCTGATTCCACACAGGCGATGCGATCGCTTTCCTTGACCCGTAACTCGTCAAGCCCGCGCATCATGGTTTCTCCATGGGCATGCGCCGCGACGATCGCGAGGATCGGATATTCGTCAATCATGGAGGGTGCGCGATCAGCCGGAACTTCAACACCATGGAGCAGCGAA
>JAUIEG010000704.1 GCA_030428745.1 Alphaproteobacteria bacterium | reverse complement strand
TCTCTAGGGGAGTGGCGGCTAATGCCCGCCGCCGAAAATCCCTGTCCGCACCGAGTAATCCACCGCCAGCGCATATTCAGGATCGTCGTCTGAATCCACCAGCAATTGCCCTGCGTGATTGAGCAGCTTGTGGCAGTCGCGCGTCAGGTGACGCAGACGGATGGTCTTGCCGCGCGCTTCATATTTGTTCGCCAGATCCTCAATCGCCTGCAGCGCCGACTGATCGACGACGCGTGAGCGCATGAAGTCGACGATGACCACATCGGGGTCTTCGTCGGGCGTAAACAATTCCGCAAAACCGTCTGTGGAGCCGAAGAACAAAGGCCCCTCGATTTCATAGACCTTGGCGCCGGCCTCGGTGTGGCTCTCGCGGGTGACGGCGTGAATGCGTCTGGCGTTGTTCCAGGCATAGGCGAGCGCTGAAACGATGACGCCGACAACCACGGCGACCGCGAGATCGTGCATGACCGTAACGGCGGTGACGAGAACGATAACGAAGGCGTCCATCAGCGGGATCCGCCGCATGATCCGCAAGCTCTGCCAGGCGAAGGTGCCGATCACCACCATGAACATCACGCCCACCAGCGCCGCCAGCGGGATCTGTTCGATCAGTCGCGACGCGAACAGGATGAAGGCGAGCAGGAACAACGCCGCCGCGACGCCGGAAAGCCGCGTGCGCCCGCCCGATTTCACATTGATCATGGACTGGCCGATCATGGCGCAGCCGCCCATGCCGCCGAAAAAGCCGGTGACGAGATTGGCGGTTCCTTGCGCCACGCATTCGCGCGAGGCGCCGCCGCGCTGATGGGTGATTTCGCCGACGAGGTTCAGGGTCAAAAGACTTTCAATAAGTCCGATGGCGGCGAGGATCAGCGCATAGGGAAAGATGATTTCCAGCGTTTCGAAATTGAGCGGGACGAGCGGCAGGTGAAGCGCCGGCAGGCCGCCTTTGATGGAGGCGAGATCGCCTACGCGCGGCGCCTCGAGCCCGAGTCCGATGACGATAGCGGTGGTCAGCGCGATGCCGGCCAGAGGCGCCGGGATCGCCTTGGTGAGTTTCGGCGTCGCCCAGATGACGGCCATGGTCAGCGCCGTCAGCGCCAGCATGATGAAAAGCGGCGCCCCGGTCATCCATTCGCCGGTGACGCCCATGGCGTGGCCTTCGCCGGCGCCCGCGGCGGCGCTGCCCGGAATCTGAAACTGGCTGAGCTGAGCGAGGAAAATGACGATGGCGAGCCCGTTGACGAAACCGAGCATCACCGGATGCGGCACCAGGCGGATAAACTTTCCAAGGCGAAACAGTCCCGCCAGGATCTGCAACACGCCCATGAGGACGACGGTCGCGAACAGATATTCAACGCCATGCTGGGCGACCAGCGCCACCATCACCACAGCGAGGGCGCCGGTGGCGCCGGAAATCATGCCGGGCCGTCCGCCGAACAGCGCGGTGATCAGGCCGACAATGAACGCCGCATAAAGCCCCACCAGCGGATGCACGCCGGCGACAAAGGCGAAGGCGACCGCCTCCGGCACCAGCGCCAGCGCGACCGTGAGCCCGGCGAGAATCTCGATCTTGATCCGCGCGGGCGTGAATTTGGCGATTTTGGCTTGGGTCCAGTCCGACGGTTTCCAGTCAGCAGCGGACAAGCGTTCAGCGAACGCGGCGAAGGTTGTTTTCGTCACGGGAGGGCCCTGTAGATAGCGCGGGAAAGAGAAGCGAGCCCCTCCATAGACTATTCATGTTGCAATGCAACATTCGGCCTGGTTTTTATGTCCGGGCAGGTGTTTTCAGGCCGGGACCGCTTCGATGAGGCTCTGGCCGCGGGGGTTTTCGGTGACGCGGTCGAGCGTGAAGCCGGCCTCTGACAGCATGTCCTCGAACTCCGAGAGGCGGCGCTCGCGCCCGCCGGTCAGCAGGTTCATCATATTGATGTCGAGCGCGTAGCCGGGGTGCGGTGACGGCTTTTCAGGCAACAGAAAGTCGATGATGGCGAGCCGGCCGTCATCGACGATGGCGGAGCGAATATTCTTCAGGATCGCGAC
>JAUIEG010000038.1 GCA_030428745.1 Alphaproteobacteria bacterium | reverse complement strand
GCCGAGCTCCGCTACTCTCAGCGCTGAAGAAAAAAGCGCGCCAATCCTGGCGCCGTGAGCGGTCTCATTCGAGCGGACGCTCTGCCCCTCGGCGGCGAAAGGATGGACGGAACCGCCCTGTCGGCTCATGGGAAGGAAAACCCGGAAAGTGCAGGCCAGCCCGTTAGAACGCGCAAGTTGTTCCAGACAAAAGAAGGCGCCGGCATAGGTGGCGCCAATCACCGGCAGTGGATCGCGCCGCCATGCCGGTTCAAGATGTGTGAGCCATGGCGCGCCGATATCGCCCGCAAAGTGGACGACGGGTGCGCCAAATTCTGCCGCTGCAGAAGCAATATCTGTAGCGCCATCGATCAAGGAATCGATGAGGCATAAAGGCGTATTGTACGAGAAAGAGAGCGCATCGGCGCCATTCGCTCGCCCCGGAACAAGCGCAGATCCCAACGCAGCAAAACCCGCGCCGCCCCCCATTAGAACTTGCCGCCTTACCAGCATTTCAAAACTTCCCGCCAATATGACGGATCGGCAGCAACACCGATCCCACGAAACCTACACCGCTGATCCGGGCTGAACGTTTACCTCTGCGCGCGCTTCATCCCTTCCCAGCTGCTCGCCGGCGAGCCAGAACATGACTCCTGCAAACACCGGCGTCGCCGCTGCAAACAGCAATGAATAACGCACAGCCATATCTCCAAGCGCCGGGGTCAGGGCATCATTCAACATGCCGACGACAAGCGGCCCAAAAATCTGGCCGATCAGTCCGGTGGAAAAAACCAGGATCGAGGTTGCAATCGCCCGCATCTGAACCCGCACGACACTAACGCCCAGCGCAAACACGGGCCCCTGATAAACAAGAACAAACAAACTCGAGATGACAAAGGCTGGCATCCAAAGCAAAGCCGGATCGCTCAGCAGGAAGACCGCCTCCGCCGGGCCGGCGATGAAGCAGGCGATCGCCGGTATGCGCGCGCGCATATTTGGCCGGGTGCGGCCAATCCGGTCGATCAGCAAGCCGCCGGCGATGATGCCAAGCGTCGCAACGCCCCCGCGCACAACGCCAATCACCGATGCGATCTCGGTCAAATTCATGCCGTGAACCCGTGACAAGAATGTCGGCGCCCAGGCGGCGGCGGCGTAAAGGTTTGCGCCCATGAAAGTCGAACCGGCGATCAGCAGAAGATAGACGCGCGACTTCATCAGGAAACGCGCCGTCTCCATTATGCTGCTGGTCATGAAAGCAGTCGCGACCGCTTCTTTTCCACCGCGCACGGGCTCGCGCACCGTCAATAAAAACAAAAGCGCAAGCAACATTCCGGGTATCCCTGCGGCGATGAACATCGCGCGCCACCCTTGGGTGTCACCAACCCAGCCCATGAGAGGAAAGAAAACCAGGCCGGAGATCGCGCTCGACGTCCCGAAGATCGCCATGGCGAGCGCCCGGCGCTCCGAGCGGAAGAGATCGGAAATGATCGACGCCGACGGCGACAGACCCGCCGCTTCCCCCGCTCCCATCAGAAAGCGGGCGACGGCCAATTGCCAGATATTCGCAACAAAGCCCGAAAGCATGGTCATCATGCTCCAGAAGGCGAAGCCGATTGTGATGATATTGCGCCTGTTATACCGGTCGGCGGCCCAGGCGATCGGCACGCCGAGAACCGAATAAAACAGAACGAAGGCAAGACCGCTAACGAGGCCCAGCACAGTGTCTGAAACGTGCATCTCCGCCTTGATGTCCGGAAGCGCGAGGCCGAGCAGCGACCGGTCAAGATAATTAAAAGCAGCGATCAGCGTGAGAAAGCCCAGCGCATAGACGGTTCTTGGACGCCAGTCTTCCTGTTGGCCGGATGCCGCGTCAGTCTTCATGCCGATGACTCACCTACTGAAATTGCCGGCATCTCTAACACGCGCCACATCCAACCTTCTTACGTCTTCGATCAAGACTTGGCTTGCTTTGCAAGCGTTTTGGCGATCACCGGGTGCGCATAATGCACCGGCATGTCTTGCCGATAGGGCCAGGTTTCGCGTTTTTCGCCAGTCAAATAATCGGGACCCAGAGGGTTTTCCGGATAAACCACCTGCGCAGGGTGCAGGTGGGCGTCAGTATGGGCCCAGCCGGTCTCATACTCCGCCTGCCACTGCAGGACGTAGTCGAGGCGCTTGATCTTCCAAACGCCATCCTCGCGGACATAATCATTCTCGTAGATGCCGGATTCCATGAATTGCTGGGGCACACCCTCGGGCCTGTACTTGCGGATGTCATGCGACCCACCGAGCAACACGCCCCGGAACCGGCCCTTGGCGGTCTTGCGGTCGTCAGCGATGGTAATGACGTCCTGCATCTGTATGTGATCGAAGAGGAAACCATCATCTGGGCCTTCGCGCCCCTGATTGAAGAGTTGCTGGATCCAATCGCAATAGAGCCGGCGGACGCCCGCGTGCCCTTTGTAAACGCCGGAAAGAAACACGACCTCTCCGTCTTCGGCGAAGAGATTTACGACGTCGTCATAGTGACAATAGTCAATGTAGTATCCGTAAGAAAAATGAATCCGCTTGATGGCGTTGACATCTTCAAGCTTGCCGAGTCTGTCCTCTAGCTCTTCGTTTTTCTTGATAAGAAGGTCAACCTTATCCATCTCTGGTCTCCTGATCTATGCGTTGTGTTTGCTGATGGCGATACATCAAATCGGGTCAACTATGGTCTTCGTCTAACCGTAGGTTCGCTCCACATGGGAAGCTTAATTGCTGGAGCGCCGAAAACGCCGCTGCCGCCTTGTTTACGTCGCCCTTCCTAAACTACAGGGCTCATGCGCGACTTGGCGGCGCGCATGAGCGGATAGTTTATGCGGAAACAATGACGTCGTTAGAAGTTCCGCTTGACGCTAAGGAACCACTCGCGCGGCCTTGACGGCGTACCTGTAACGTAACCGGCAGCCGCAAAAATATCGAACTTCGAGTAGTAGAAGAAGTCATCCGTCAGGTTGCTAACCCCGATCGTCGCCTCCCAATCCTCATCAGCCGTGCGATAAGTCAACCGCGCATCAAGAATGTTGCGTGATTCAAGCCGGTTGCGAGGATCGTTAATGGCGCCGCCGAAACTACCTGACTGGTAGTGATAATCGAGACGCGGCGTCAACGAACCGCTGCCAACCGGAAACTCATATTGAATGCCGAGATCCGTCTGCCAGTGCGGCGCAAATGGCAGCTCCATATCCAGCGTCAAACTGGAAGCCGTCGCTTGTGGCAAAAGCTCCGTGTATTTGCCTTTCAGATAGCTGACGCTGGCTTCAATCAACAGCCGATCGTTGGGCGCATAACTCAATTCCGCTTCTCCGCCCTTCTGCCGAACGTCGCCGGCGTTCAGGAACACGGAGGCCGGGAAAGAGCCCGCAGCCGGGTTATAATCCGGCGAGGTGATGTCGTCATTCACTGGAAGATTAACGTTGAAAAATGGCGTGCTCGTCTGAATTTGAATATTTGTGTAGTCATTCAGGAAGCCTGCAACATTCAACCGGACGGTGTTGTCGAGGAAATTGCTCTTGAAGCCGATTTCATAGGCTTTCACCTTTTCTTCTTCGAAAGGCACCACCTGGTTCGGGAAGAACACGCGAGGATTGACGCCGCCGCCTTTAAACCCGGTTGAGAATTGAGCGTAGGTGAAGAAGGACGGAGACCAGCGGTAGTCGATGACCGCACGGTAATCCACGATCTCCTCGGCGAAAGTCGCGCTTTGTCCATCGATCGGGTTCACCGCCGGACTAAACCCACCGTCAACCAGAGAACGTGTATGGGTGAACGTCTTAGTGTCGTCGGTGTATCGAATACCGCCCGTCAAATTGAGATCTTCTGTGACATGAACGATTGCGTGCGCGAAAACGGATTTGCTCTCTGAATCGACATCATCCGCCGTAACGAAGTCTGCGCCGATCGAGCCGATCAGGTTTCGCCCGCCTTGTACGGCGTTGCCCTCATAGTAATATCCGCCAACAGTCAGATCAATCAGCTCTCCAAGAGTGGCGTTCAGGCGGACCTCCTGCGTAAATTGATTTTGTGTCGGCTTGCCGATCGATTCACTCTTTGGGATCGGGCTTTCGTCATTGTCGACGACGAAATAGGATTCGGCTTCCCGGTATGACGTAATCGATGTAAATTGCAGATTTTCCGAAAGATCGAAATTGATCGTTCCGGCGAGCCCCCACGAGGTAAGCTCGCTCTTTGCAATCGCATCATAACTCGACGTGGCCGTGCCGCGATATGTAGCGTAGCTGGTATAAGGGTTAGGGGATTGAAATTGCGGCCCGTAGGTAACGCCGTTGAGCTCATTGGCCGCCGGACGGGCTTCAATCAAAATACTCGCCCCCGGGTCGCCCGAGCTATCGAAATAATCCGCTGACAGATTGATCTCAAGGTTATCCATCGGAAGCATGCGCAGCTGCGCCCGAAGACCAACCTCGTTACCGCCGCCCAGCCGGCCGAGCCTGCAGTCACCCGTATCATCTGTGATGAGGCTTGGGAGGGGCGAACCGGGATTGGCGCAGGCATAGTCGATGCGGTCGATATACCCGTTAATGTGCTTACCCTTGCCGGAAAGCCGAAGGAAAACCCTGTCGGGCACAATGGTCAGATTGCCCGCCGCTCGAACGCTTGCAAGATCATAGCTGCCCGTTTGCGCTTCGATGAAGCCCGACGTTTCTCCGTCCGGCTTCCTGGAATAAAGCTTGACGGCGCCGCCGATGGAGTTTTTGCCGGCCAGCGTTCCCTGCGGGCCCCGCAGCACTTCCACCCGTTCAAGGTCCAACAGGTCGAACGAATTACCGAAGACCGTTGAATAGTAGACATCGTCGATATAGACGCCGACGCCCGGCTCGAAGGCAAAGTTCGAATCAAACTGGCCGACGCCGCGGATGTAAATCTGAGCAGCGGGTCCAAAAATACCCGGCGCCGGTTCAGCCGTGAGGTTTGGAGCGCGAAGATCTGTCAAACTGGTTTGACCACGGACATCCAGATCATCGCCGGTTAACGCGGTGATCGCGATCGGCGTGTCCTGCAGGTTCTGGCTGCGGAACTGCGCCGTCACGACGATTTCATCCGCCGCTTGCGCAGGCGTGAACGCTGCAGCGCTCGCAAGCGCTATTAACGAGACACTGGCAAGGGCTCGCTTAGGAATACGGCAATCAAGCGGCTTGGTCATTTCTACACTCCCTATAGGTATTCGCAGTTTTCTGTTTATCGGTCACGCCAGCCCGCTTACGCGGCGCGCATGAAGCATCTCCCCGGCGACGCGCACCGGCATGTGACTGTCTTTTGGGTTTTGAACGACGGAACGCCAGCGAACGAAAGGCCGGCGTCAGCAACGGCCCGCCAAACGCGCAATCCGCGCGTAAGCCTAAAGTTGCGAAGTTCGCGACGCCGAACGGCATAGCGCGCTCGCAGCCTGATCCATGTGGCGGCTGCCCCATTCATCCCTCCTGTCGCGGCCCAACGAGACCTGCATTTTTATTTTTTCGAGAGACTATGCGCTTGACGGTGGGAGATCATCGCATATGTTGCGCACGCAGCTTTCTCAAAACGAGACAGATAGCCGTGAATACACTAATGAGCATGCGCATTTTCTGTACGGTCGCTGAGCTTGAGAGTTTCTCGGCTGCGGCCAACAAGTTCAATATCGCGCATTCCGCCGTAAGCAAGCATGTGGCCATGCTGGAGCAGCGTTTATCGGCCCGGCTCCTGAACCGCACGAGCCGTCATGTCAGCTTGACCGAGGTCGGCTCAATCTATCTTCAGCAGGCGCGTCATGTTCTCGAACTGGTCGATGAAATGGAAGCCGCGGCGCGCAAAACAACGGCCAAACCCACTGGCACTCTCAAGATCAGCGCGCCGCCCTGGTTTGCAAACACCGACTTCGTTTCCCTGATTGCCGATTATCGCAGCACTTATCCGGACGTGAATCTTGAAATCGATTTCGATGTGATCGAGCGCGGCGCATCTTCGGAATTCGACGACCTCGACATTGCTCTTCGCGTCACCAACACGCCCGATGAAGGGATGATCGCCAAACATCTGACGACCTTCACCTTCCGGTTGGTTGCGACTCCTGCCTTTCTCGATGAGCAACAACGCCCGAGCACAGCCGCGGATGTCGATGGCTGGCCATTGCTTCACTATTCCGCCTACGCCAAAGACGGGTCCGTGGTTTTTCACAGCGGCGAACGCGTCACTTTTAAGCCCGTCCTGCGAGCCTCCAGCGCCTCGCTGCTGTATCTTGCCGTGCTTGCGGGAATCGGCCCCGCTTTCATGCCCTCAGCCTTGATCGAAAAGGATGTAGCGGAAGGCCGCTTGGAGTACGTTCTTCCTGAAGAAACCGCCTCTCCTATGAAGCTTTACGCCTTGTATCCACAGCGTCCTTACCTGTCGGCCAAGGTCAAAACTTTTTTGAAATTTCTGGAATCTGCTTACTCGTAGAGAATGCCGGACGCACTCCGCACTCTTAAGCTTATCGATTCACTTTGCGGAACTTGCGCCGCGCTTCCTCGACAAGCGCATCGGCGTCTTCGGCAAGGACAAAGCCTTGCTCGCGCAGCCCCCTCACAGCTTCGGCGACTTTTCGAACATAGTCTTCTTCATCCGTATACCGCTCTTCCAGCGATGGGCGCGGATCGCCTGACGCCTGACGCTCTTCTTTGGTCCTGGCGAAAGGAAAATAGGCGCCAAGCATACATATGCCGCCTTCCCCATAGCCTTCGCGGCGCGCATTCCAACCTGCGTAGGTTCCGAGCGGAACCGCGATATCCGGCACGCGAATACCGGCAGTCTCATTGCCGTCCGCATCAATTGCCGGGACCATGACGGCATAGTCACGTCCTGCAACCGGCTGCGGCGGCTTCACGCTATAGTCCATCTGGCGAAGCTCATTGATAACGCCGGGATAAGCGACATCCGGAATGTCCGGAAACCGGTAACGGTCGGCCGCCGCAGAAACGAGACCGCCATCGCGCACCGTTGGAAACTGACTCGGCGGCGGCGGCTCATCCTCGCTCACCCATTTGTCCAGCGCGGCCAACAAGGCGCGGTGCATTTCGGTAAAGTCCGCCGGGTTGGGCTTGTATTTACTGGCGGGTGCGAACAGCGCGTAATCCAGAGCAGGATCACCCCCGCCGCCATGCTGGGTGCTCGCAAAATGATAAAGGCGCACATTTTCCGGCATGGGGATGTCTTCGCCACCGCCATCGGTCGCAAGCAGGCTGGCGCGGCCATGGAAGAAATCCGTGCTGCTCTCCGTCTGCATGATTTTCGGACAGGTTTCCGACTTTTGGCATCGCGCCAGAATACCGTCAGTCTCTCCGCTGATGGGATCAGTCGTCACAGCATAAGAGAACGGAAACTGATCATGAGGAAAGACCCGGTCTTCATGCTGGCGCGCGGTGCGGCCGGGCTGTGCGAAGGCGTAGTTGATAAACGTCTTACGCGAACCGGCCATGCACGCCATCACGCCGTCGAATACCTTGCGGCCATCAAGGTCCTCGTTGAAGCCCTGATAAAGAAAGTCCCGCAGGAAGCGACCCGATTGTGAAAGGCCATAAGCCAAAGCGCAGTCGACGGCGGGCTGTCCCTCAATATTCAATGGATTGGCAACGCCGGCAGAGTCTTCGTTCGCATAACGCATGAAGGAAACCATGTCGCGCACAGCAGCGAAACCCAGCCCCATCACTACAGGGGCGCAAGCAGGATAGATAAACTCATAGATGGCGCTGGCGTCATATCCCGCCGGCCGCGTAATCTCGATCTGAGTGCTTGACAGGAAACGCCAGTCTTCACGCGGAATTTCTTTTCTTGGATCGTTGCTATACTGACGGACAGTCAGTGAGCAGGACGATTGATCCATCGCATCCGCCGGATAGCTGAGCGCAGCCTTCACAGGACTTTGCAAATTCTCGAACACAAACTCATCGAGGTTGGGCGCGACCAATGGTTCGCCCTTATCGGTTGCGACCGGCAGCCGGGCCCACATCGAATTGTCTCCGCCCGCGCCAGCTTGCCAGCCGCTCCAGAGAATGGCGTATCCCTGCCGCATGAGAAAACCGTTTCCGGCATGCGCGGCCAACGCAGGATCGTTGCGGGCGATCATCATTGGATTGTCGGCGTCGCGCGGCGCGTCATTGATGGTGTGAAGACTAGGTTTGGTTCCGCGATTCAACACATCATAGAAAATGCGCCGGTTTCCCATCCGCATATCGACCGGTTTTAACAGATAGAAATCGCAGTCATACTCGACACACCCCGCAGAATTCACCGGTGCCTTGTCGATATTCACGATGCGAGAATTGAGCGGGTGCGCCGGATCAACCTCGGCAATGGCTCTTCCAACGATCTTCTCATAGGCGCCGACGTCGCCAAACGATACGCCCTCGAACGCCGGTTCGACGCGTGTGATCTCGATCTTCATTTCAACTGTCTTCCCGCCATGCCAACGCGCGGCCGGATTGTCTCAGGCGCCGAATTCAGCCGACCTTTCCGGACCATACTCGTTGACTGTGGCGCGCCGCACATCGCGTTTGTATTCATCCGTTTCGAGCGGCGTCGCGCGGTGCAAAGTACAGCGATTGTCCCAGATGACCATGTCGCCTTGACGCCATTTATGAGCGTAGATGAACTTCTCCTGGGTTGCGAAGTCGTAAAGCTCGTCGAGAAAAGCGAGCGCTTCTTCTTCGGGCCAGTCGACAATTCCGGTCGCATGCCCGCCGATGTAAAGCGCCCGGCGGCCATAAGGCATAGTTCTGACCAGCGGATGCCGCACAGGAGGCATGGTGCGGCGCATCTCATCGGTGATGCCGGTAGCGCCCAAGAGCTCGCGCCCGCGCCAGAAATCGTGGATGACCACAAGGTCTTCGATGCGGTCCTTTGTCGCCTGCGGAAGCTCATCATAGACCGCACGCGTATCAATAAAATGGGTGTCGCCGCCTTTCGGCGGGATAATGTGTCCACGCAACAGGGACCATTTAGTCGGCATCAGGTGGAACGAACTATCCGTATGAAACCGTTCCGTCGCCTTCGCCAGCCTTCGCTTTTCGCTGTTGCGGGGGATGATGTCGTTATTTTCATCCAGATTGGAAATGTCATAAAGTTCGGGCGCGATACGCTTCTTTGCGACGCCGTTGCTGTCAAAACGGTCAAGGCCAGGCGGCAATTCAAGCGGACCGAAAGCGCGAGCGAAACGAATATGGTCCTCATCGGAGATCTCGGCCTCACGGATCACCGTCAGCGCGTATTTCGCCATGGTCCGTTCCACCGTCTCGACGAATTCGGGAACGGGGGTGACAGTTATATCGGCGCCGATGATCTCGGCGGCAAAGATCGGATGAAGAGGACGGATAGTGAGGTTCACGCTTCACCTTCCGTCGCAGCGCCGTCGCAATGCACGTTGTCGCTCGTCACCAAAGCTGGCGCGGCGGCGAGCGTCGCCACCCAGGCGCCAGTTTGCAGCCGGACCTGGCGATCAAGCGGCTTCGTCATTTTTGCTCTCCCTATGTTTCATTTTTTTCTTTTTACGGACGCAGGCAAACGAGCCGGTCCCACGGCGCAACCGAATACATCCGCTTCGAGGCTGCACGGCGCGCCTCAACCGTTTATTCCCCCGTCCCGCCTTTCCACAGATGACTGCAGACGATATGCCCGACGGACACTATTCCCTTGGCCAAATGGGATCATCACACATGTTGTGCATGCAGCATTCTCTAAACGAGACAGAAATGAGTGGATTTCCCAAGCAACGTGCGCGCTTTCTGCACATTCGGTCCCGGAGCTGAACAGCGCTTCCTCGACGGGCTCAATTCAAATGCAGGGGCGCCTTTCTGCAGATCGCCATACGGACCACCGAAACAGGATTATGCTCCGAATACTGTGCCCCTATGCGCGCATACCGCAGACGACTCTTCGTAAGCTATTGAAAACAAAGGTTCGTTGTCATCCTCCATCACAAGGCACGCTAGAATGAAAGGCCGCGCCTACGCCATCGATTCCTGGCTCCATTTGTTTACGCTCAAGGTGCAGCGCGACATGGTAGTCCTGAAAAATTTTGAACGCACGGCGCCAGGACATTATGCGGCGGATGACCTCCCCCTGATGGGGCCTGCCGAGATGCAATTACGCCCTGACGGAAACCTCACCGTGAAAGTGAAGGGCATGCTGGGGCCGGCAAGCTATAAACTCATCAAACGCGACATTGACGACGAAAATGCGCTTGAGAGTGAGCTCTATGCGATGGCGAATCCCGGCGCAGCGCCAAGACCCGCACCCCCGCCTGACGACTATGAAACGCCTCCGTCAAACGATGAAGACTCACTCGCCGAGTGTGAGACGCTGGATGTCGACCCCGCTACTGGCGATGTCGTGTGTATGGACTGACGTTCCGGGAACGATTATTCAAGCTCGACTAGGAGATCCTTGGCGTCGACCTGATCAGCCGCCGCGACGGCGATGCGCTTGACGACGCCATCCGTCTCCGCGGCGACTTTCACTTCCATCTTCATGGCTTCAAGGATGATGAGCGCATCGCCTGCCTTCACCTTGTCGCCGGGCGCCACACGGATTTCGGTGACAGCGCCGGGCATCGGCGCGCCCACGGCCTTGACGTCCCCGGCTTTCACTTTTTCACGCTGCACGCTTTTATCCTCGCGCGAGGCGTCGCGGATCTTGATCGTGCGCGGCTGGCCATTGAGAGAGAAAAACACCCGCGCCAGCCCCTCTTCATCGGCGTCTGACACCGACTGGCATTGAATGATCAGCGTCTTGCCATGCTCGATCTCGACAGAGATCTCTTTTTCCGACGGCAGGCCATAGAAAAACTCGTCCGTGGGCAACACGCTCATATCGCCATAGTCATCGCGGAACTTGGCGAAGGCGGCGAACACTTTCGGATATAACAACGCCGAGGCGAGGTCATTATCGCTGACCGCGACGCCAAGCGCTTCGGCGGTTTCCTCACGCTTTGCTTCCAGATCCACCGGTTGCATATGCTTTCCCGGCCGATCGGTGATCGGTTTCGCGCCTTTCAGGATTTTCTGTTGCAGCGCTTTCGGGAAGCCGCCATGAGGCTGGCCGAGATCACCATGGAAGAAAGAAACGACTGACTCCGGAAAAGGTATGTCTTTACTTGGGCTCTCTACATCCGCGCGTGTGAGACCCGCAGAGACCATGGATAGCGCCATGTCCCCCACCACCTTCGAACTCGGCGTCACCTTGACGATATTGCCGAACATCTCGTTGACGTCGGCATAAGCCTGCGCCACTTCATGCCAACGCTCACCCTCGATACCGAGCGAACGCGCCTGCTCACGTAAATTGGTGAACTGGCCGCCTGGCATGGCGTGGAGATAAACCTCCGAGGCGCCGGAACGCACATCGCTTTCAAAAGCGGCGTACAGATCGCGCACTGCCTC